>JAFQLL010000066.1 GCA_017414645.1 Clostridia bacterium
CCGCAGTAACCACCCTGTGCTGTGTCATACTTGAGAAGGTGAGCGAGCATCTTAGGATCTGTAAGATCGTTGATAGCTACTACTTCGTAACCTTCAGCGCCAAACATCTGTCTGAACGCGAGACGGCCGATACGGCCAAAACCATTGATTGCAACTTTAACTGCCATGTTAAAGACCTCCTAAATAAAAATTTATTTAAAATATTAATAACGGCTTATGCCATATTAAACTCTTACTGAACTATTTTAATAGATTCGATAACAACCTTTTCGAGGGGTGCATCATACATATCTGTCTGAACAGATGCGATCTTGTCCACAACCTCAATGCCTTCAACTACCTTGCCGAAAGCTGCATACTGACCATCGAGCCAGGGAGCATCTTCATGCATGATGAAGAACTGGCTGCCTGCACTATCGGGCATCTGGCTTCTTGCCATGGAAATAACACCACGAGTGTGCTTAAGGTTGTTAACAACACCATTAGCTAAAAATTCGCCCTTGATGTTGTGACCGGGACCACCTGTACCGTTACCAAGAGGGCAACCGCCCTGAATCATGAACCCACTGATAATTCTGTGGAATGTAAGGCCATCGTAAAAGCCATCGTTTGCAAGATTTTTAAAGTTTTCAACTGTAATGGGTGCTACATCGGGGTACAATTCGAGCTTGATTGTATCGCCGGATTCCATTGTGATAACTGCCTGCACTACCTCTTCAATCCCTTCTGTAGAGTTTTCTGTAACGTCTTCTGTTGTTACAGCTTCTGTAGGCTGAACACTTTCTGTGGGTTCAACCGTATTTTTCGGTGAGCAGCCTGTAATAAGCATCAGGCATGCGATAACTGCAAAAATTCTTTTCATGTTACACCACCCTAACTACCATTACATATTATATCCGTAATTGGTGCTATTTTCAAGCATTTTTTAGTATTTTTTGCTCAAAACGTTAAAATATACAAAAACCGCGTCTCCGAGACACGGTTTTGTACAAAATTGCTTTATTATTTGAATTCAGTTTCAACAAGGGTTTTCAAATCGTCCTTATAAGGAACATAGTAAGAAACCTCGCCTATATACTGACCTTCGCCGGGCACTGTGAAGGACTTGAACTTTTCGCTGTCCTTTACAGCCAGAAGCTGCTTGCCTGCATCAATCATTTCTCGACGTGTCATGTCTGTGGAGGAGTTTTTCTCAACGATTGAATAAACCTCGGGAATTTTGAGAATGTAGGCTGCGGTGAGCTTTTGTTCAATAAGCTCCTTTATAAAGTCCTGCTGAACCTTTATACGGTCAATATCACCGTTTGTGTAGCGACGAAAACGTACAAGCTGCTCTGCCTTATCGCCATCAAGAAGCTGATAGCCTCTTTCAAGGTGAATGTACAGGTTCTGCAAGGGGTCTTCGTAATCCATCTTGCGGGGCACTGTAAAGTACACGCCGCCCAAAGCGTCGATAGTGTCGCGAAAAGCATCTGTATCGATTAAGAAGTAATGGTGCACCGGAAGGCCTGTAAGCTCCTTAACACAGGTTATTACCTGTTCAACACCACCATGTGAAAAGGACGAATTTATCTTCATGTTACGGTCACTCAATTTGATACGTGTGTCACGAGGAATTGAAAGCATGTTCACCTGATGGTCCACAGGGTCTATCTGGCAGAGCATCATAACGTCGGTAAGCTTGGCTTCAACGTCCACACCTAAAACGAGTATATTGTACGGCTTGCTTTTTTCAACCTCTTCAAGACCTTTTACGTGTTTGTCAACCGTGCCGTCAGGCATGTTCACTCCGCCACCGAATCTTGAATAGAAAAATATAATTCCTGCCGAAAAAATTGCAAATATCAAAGTTGTACAAGTTACAATTAAAAGATATTTCTTTACATTCATACTATCTTCTCCGATTTTCAAATTCATACTGTACCAAGTTTAATTATATAATACTGCGGCTTAATTGTCAAGAAAGCCTGTTCATATATAATACTATTTAAAATGTAGAAAAGTTGCATGATTTTGTAAAATTTTTAGAAACTATAGCGGAACAAAGTGTCTCCGACAATCCTTGGCAATAGTTCGGGCTAAGACAGATAGAGGAGAAAACACTTTGCAATGCCATATGCGTTTTCCGAGCCTGGCGAGGAAATTCTCGCATGGCAATAAAATCAAATTTATTTTTTGTCTTATAGGAAATACGCAATTCCCTATAAGACAAAAAAGGCAAGCCTTGTGGCTTGCCTTTTAAAGTTTGCTATTATTCTACTGTTGTGTACATGAAGTACTTGTAACCCAAGGGGTTGGAGTAGAAGCCCTTAACGGAAGAGTTGAGCATGTAAATATCTGTGTAGTAGTAAACAGGGTTGATACAGCCTGTGGACATAAGAAGGTCTTCTGCATAGTGCATAAGAGCATATCTTGTTTCAACATCGCCGCAGGACTTAACGTAAGAAATGATTACGTCGTATGTTTCAGCCCATGTACCGTTTTCAACAACTACATCATAGCCGAAGGGTGTAAGGTCGATGGAGTAGCCCTTGAATTCAGCATGAGCACCCTTACCGAGCTGAGCATCGTTGTTACCGGAGGATGTGATCCACATGTCAAGGAATGTGATGGGATCGTTGTAGTCAGCTACCCAACCATGTCTTGCAACGGAGAAGTCGCCGTTGTTACGTGTGTTAAGGAATGTGTTCCATTCCTGGTTTTCGAGGTTAAGTGTGAAGCCGATGGAAGCAAATGCACCCTGGATATATTCACCGATAGCCTGGTGAGCATCGTTTGTGTTGTAAATATATGTGAGAGAGGGAGCGTTTGTGAACATACCTGTAGCTTCGTCAAATGTGTAGTACTTCTTAAGCACTTCTACAGCTGCTGTGAAGTTTTCTTCAACAGCATTTACATCGAAGTAGCCTGTGAATTCATCGGAAGGACCTGCATTCTGAATGTATTCTGTACCGTCAGCATCTGTAAGACCGGAACCAACGAATGTGGATGCGGGCATTTCACCAGCCTGAGAAATTGCTTCTACAATGTAGTTACGGTCAAGAAGAAGACCGAGTGCGTTACGGATTTCAGCCTGAGCTGCTTCCTTTTCTGCACCTGTGAGAGCAGAGTCTGCAGGAAGAAGTGTTTCGTTAACGTTCCAGCATACGAAGTAAGTACCCAACTGACCTGCAACTACGAATTCTTCGGGATATTCTGTCTTAAGAGCAGGAATTTCTGCTGTGGGAACGTCGTCAATAAGAAGCCAGGAACCATTCTTGAAGTTTGTGAGCATGTTGTTTGCATCGTCAGAAAGGTAGCACTTGATTTCGGGCATTGTTACGCTTGCTGCATCGAAGTAGTTTTCATTCTTTGTAAGAGTGATAACACTATCGTGCTCCCAAGCTGTGATTGTGTAAGGACCGTTACATACGTATGTGGAGGGGTCTGTTGCCCAAGCTTCGTTTGCTACAACATCTTCACGAACAGGCATGTATACGGGGAAAGCAAGAAGCTCGTTCCAGTAGTTAACCTTGTTGTAAAGTGTAACTTCGAGTGTTCTTTCGTCAAGAGCTGTAACAGCAAGCTGTGCGCCATCTGCTTCTGCTTCAACTTCCTTGTAGCCCTTAATTACGTCGAACATGTAGCAGTAGTCAGCTGCTGTAGCGGGAGCTGCAGCTCTGTTCCAGCTGAATACGAAATCAGCTGCTGTGAGAGGCTGACCATCGGACCACTTAAGACCTTCACGGAGTGTGTAAGTGTAAGTGATTGTACCGTCTTCGTTTTCAACACCTTCTGTAAGCTCTTCAGCACATTCGGGAACGATTACGAGATTGCCGTTATCGTCCTGAGACCACTTAGCAAGAGCAGAGAAAAGGTGAGCGACCATTGTTGCACCGTCAACAGAAGCGTTGAGTGCAGGGTCAAGTGTGTCGGGTTCGGAAGCAAGACATACCGCAAGAGACTGAACGGGAGCTGCCGCTGTAGGATCAGTTGCGTTATCGTTGCCGCCGCAGGCTGCCATTGAAAGTACAAATGTACAAGCAAGAACAACCGCTAAAAGTTTTCTGAGTTTCATGGAAATTTCCATCCTTTCTTTTTATATCTTAAGCTTTCCGCTTAAAACCTTAGTTAATTTCGTTCACCCTGTGGCATGCCACAAAGTGACCTGTTTCCACCTCTTTGAACTCGGGCATGGATGTAGCACATACCTCTGTTGCGTAGGGGCATCTTGTTCTGAAGGGGCAGCCCGAAGGTGCGTTAAGTGGCGAGGGAATGTCGCCTTCAAGCACAATTCTTGCATTTTCGCGTGCAATCTTCGGGTCCGGAACGGGCACCGCAGAAAGAAGCGATTTGGAATACGGATGCAAGGGGTTGTCGTAAATTTCCTTAGAGTCTGCAAGCTCAACCATTCTGCCGAGATACATTACGGCAATACGGTCACTTATGTGACGCACAACCAGCAAATCGTGGGCAATGAAAAGATATGTGAGGCCCATCTTGTCCTGCAGGTCCTCAAACATGTTGATAACCTGCGCCTGAATGGATACGTCAAGAGCACTTACGGGCTCGTCACAAACGATAAAGTCGGGGTTTACTGCCAAAGAGCGCGCAATGCCTATTCTCTGGCGCTGACCGCCCGAAAATTCGTGAGCATAACGGGAAGCATGTTCACTGTTAAGCCCAACATGACCCATAAGCTCCAGAATTTTTTCTTCGCGTTCCTTTTTGGAGGAATACAGCTTATGAACGTCCAGCGGTTCGCCGATAATGTCGGAAACTGTCATTCTGGGGTTAAGGGACGAATAGGGGTCCTGGAAAACCATAGTTGCATGACGACGGAATTCCTCAATGCTCTCTTTCGACTTTATTTGCTTTCCGTCGTAAATAATTTCGCCGCTTGTGGGATTGTAAAGGTGAAGAATTGTTCTGCCGACGGTTGTTTTACCACAACCGGATTCACCAACAAGACCTAAGGTTTCGCCTTTTTTAATGGCGAAGGAAACATTGTCAACAGCCTTAAGCTTTTTTGTTTTGAAAAGCCCTGTGTTAACGTCGAAATATTTTGAAAGTCCGTTGACTTCTATCAAAGGCTTATTACTCATTGTTTTCACCGCCTTCAATTTCCATTAATGCTTCGCCGGAGGAATGTGCATTTTTTGCGCACATCCAGCAACGGCTTGTATGATTATCGCCCACCTCAAACTCGGGTGAAGGCTTTGTTATACAAATTTTCATGGCAGCATCGCAACGAGGTGCAAATGCGCAGCCCTTAGGCATGTTCAGAAGGTCGATAGGGGTGCCCGTGATGGGCTGGAGGCGTGTGCCCGCACTGTTTGCCGAAGGCAGCGAGCGCATAAGACTCTTTGTGTATTCATGCTGAGGGTTGTAGAAAATTTCGTCGGCGGTACCTCTTTCGCAAATGTTGCCCGCATACATAACAATAACCTCGTCACACATCTGTGCAACAACGCCTAAGTCGTGTGTGATCATGATAATTGCCATGCCCAGCTCCTTCTGAAGCGACTGCATAAGCTCAAGAATCTGCGCCTGAATTGTAACGTCGAGAGCTGTTGTGGGCTCGTCGGCAATTAATATATCGGGCTCGCAGGCAAGCGCCATAGCAATCATAACTCTCTGTCGCATACCACCGGAAAGCTCAAAGGGATACTGCTTCATTCTCTTTTCGGGCTCATTTACGTTAACAAGCTTGAGCATTTCAATAGCTCTTTCCTTCGCCTGCTTTCTGTTTCGGTCTGTATGAAGAAGTATTGCTTCCATAAGCTGTGAGCCTATTGTGTATGTGGGGTTAAGGCTTGTCATGGGGTCCTGAAAAATTATCGAAACCTTGTTGCCGCGCACGGTTTTCATAACCTTTTCGCCGCTTCCGATAAGCTCCTGACCATCCAGTTTAACGCTGCCGCCAATAATCTTACCTGCCGGGGCAAGAATCTGCATTATTGAGTAGGCTGTAACTGATTTACCCGAACCGGACTCACCTACTATACCTAAAACCTTTCCTCTTTCCAACTCGAAGGACACGCCGTTAACGGCCTTGACCTCGCCTGCGTCGGTAAAGAAGGAGGTTTTTAAATCTTTAACTTCTAATAAAGCCATTTATAAACAATCCTTTCTATATATAAAGGCACGAATTTTTCGTAATTAACCGTTTAACTTGGGGTCGAATGCGTCTCTTAAGCCATCGCCCAGAAGATTGAGCGACAATACAATAACAGAGATTACAAGTGCAGGGATAACAAGTCGATGCGGATAGCTCGACATACCCTTCAACGCTTCGGACGCTAAGGAGCCCAGAGAAGGCATGGGTGCGTTTACACCCAGACCAAGGAAGGAAAGATAGCTTTCCGTGAAAATAGCATTAGGAATCTGCAACGCTGTGGAAATGATAACAACGCTTATGCTGTTGGGAATGAGATGCTTTGTTATAATCCAGCCTGCCTTTGCGCCTGTTGCGCGTGCCGCAAGAACGTATTCCTGCTCGCGGAGGGAAAGAATCTGACCGCGGATGAGTCTTGACATTGAAACCCAGTAAAGAACACCGAATACAATGAACAGACTTATGATGTTGCTGCCTATTTTTTCAAGCACGGTGCCTGCAATTACAGGGCCTAAGGAAACCTTCAATACGGAAGAAAGAAGGATAACCATAAGCATGTCGGGAAGAGAGTAAATAATGTCAACAATACGCATTATAACAAGGTCAACCTTGCCGCCGCAGTAGCCTGCAATTGAGCCGATTGTCATACCTATTAAAAGCACGATAATACTTGCAAAGAAGCCAACTGCAAGAGATATGCGTGTGCCGTAAACAACACGGATAAAGTAGTCACGGCCTAAAGCATCGGTACCAAAAAGGTGGGGAAAAACCTCCTCGCCTGCTTCCATCATTTTCATTTCTGTTCTGCCGTACTCAAAGGGGGCAAGATTGTTGAAGGAAGGGTCAACGGGCTTACCGGGCTGAAGGCCAAGCTGCTGGTCGTAGGAATAGGGCCAGAACATGGGAAGAATAATAGATGCCAGTGCCACTATTACAACAAGCAGAAGGCTTATGGATGCAATCTTATTGCGCATTAATCGCTTTACGCCGTCCTTGAAGAATGTTGAGGATGGGCGCATTTTTACCAGATATTCTTTGTCTGCATCGGAAGCAGGTGTGAACATATCTAAATCAACTTGCATGGAAAAGGGTCTTTTATTCATGTTTCTGCCTCCTTACTCAAGTGTAATTCTCGGGTCGATAACCTTGTAGAGGATATCGCTCACAAGATTCATTATAACAATAAGCGCTGCAAGCACGATTGTTGTACCCATGATCATGGGATAGTCACGGTCTGTAATGCTGGATACGAAGGCTCTGCCTATGCCGGGAACAGCAAAAATCTGTTCAACAACCAGAGAGCCTGTTACGATGTAGGCAAGCATGGGACCAAAATATGTTGCAACGGGAATAAGCGAATTTTTAAGGGCATGCTTAAAAATCACCTTCGCAGGTGAAACACCCTTCGCTCTTGCTGTACGGATATAGTCCTGACCTAAAACGTCAAGCATTGAAGAACGTGTGAGACGTGTGATATATGCCATAGGGTACAAGGCAAGAGTTATTATGGGCAGAATGAGACCGCCCTCTGCCGCACCGTTAGCAGGCAATATGGGGAACTTTACCGCAAAAACAATAAGCAGAAGTGAGCCCATGATAAAGGAGGGCATCGACACAAAGGCTGTAGTAATTACCATAATAACCTTATCAATGAACTTATTTCTTCGAAGGGCCGCAACAGCACCTAATATAACACCTGTTACAAGGGCAATTGATGCCGCGGAAAGACCGAGGGGGATGCTTGTCTTAAAGCCATCGGAGATAACGTCAATAACGTCTCTGCCACGGTTTTTAAGAGAAGGGCCAAAGTCGAATCTTGTAACAATGTCGGAAAGGTAGGTTGTGTACTGCTCGAAAAGGGGCTTGTCCATACCGTATTTAGCCTCTAAAGCTGCCTGGGCTGCAGGTGTAATAGCCTTTTCGCCCATGAAGGGACCACCGGGCACAGCACGCATTACAAAGAAAGTGACCGTAATAACAATCCACACGGTCAGAATCGCAAGTAACATTCTTTTAAGAATATAAACAAGAGTTTTTGAACTCAATTTTGACACCTCACATTATTTTTTCGCAGTGATGCAACCTTAATTATAACACATTTTTGTTCTCAGCGCAAGTACAATTGTATTTTTGACAAAAAATTAACAAAGCGGTTATGAAAACCGCTTTGTTAAAACTTAAACCATTTTACATACGTCCACCCATTTTTCGGGTTTTGCGTATTTTTCAAGCTCGTCTATCGTAAGCTCAATTGCGCTGTTGGAGGACCCTGCCGCCGGGAAAACTGTTTCAAAGCGCTTAAGGCTTTCGTCAAGATAAACCTTTACGCCCTCATTTACCGCAAAGGGGCACACACCGCCTACCGCATGGCCACACAGCTGAGCAACCACATCATGAGGAAGCATTTTAGCCTTTGTCTGATATTCGGCCTTGAATTTGGGGTTATCGATTTTAACATCGCCTGCACAAACGATAAGAATACAGCCCTCGCCCATTTCAAAAGACAAGGTTTTTGCAATCCTTGCTTCTTCGCAGCCAAGAGCCTGTGCAGCTAAGGCTACCGTTGCACTGGAAACCTCAAATTCCTGAATTTTATCGGCAATGCCAAACTCGTTAAAATATGCCTTTACTTTTTCAATACTCATTTTTAATTCTCCTTAATATATATTGGATGCAAAATAATGTGCAAACATTTTTTTGAAGTTTGCATACACAGGGTTTGCTTCGTCACGGAAATCAAACTGCATTTCAAGCACTAAGAATGTGTTTTTTAAATATGTAACATCTATGCTCTTTCCTTCAATCACATTATCAAGCACCATTTTTTTGCCCTTAGAGGGGTAAATATAGTAAAAATCGCCGTCGGTATCAACAATTGCGTACTTCATTCTGCCCACAACCCTTGAGCCTTTAACAGCATAGTTGTGGTCCACGTCCATACCAATATTATCAACGGTTATTCTCTTTGTTGCAATTTCACCGTTTTTTAAGTCCTTTTTACATTTAAACCAGAAGGGTATCATGTGGAAGGACTGATAAAGGCTAATAATAGGAATGGCAACAATCCATATTGCTTTGCCGATTCTCGAAAATTCGCCGTAATATATCATAGCTGCCGCCAGCGCAATTACAAGCACCAATAAAAGCAGCATCCCTATAAACCAGTATTTTGTAAAAGAGAAATATGTTTTTACTATCTTTTTGTAGTTTTTCTTCATAATTGTCACCTTTCTGTATTCATTCTGCATTTTCCCGGGCGTATATTAACAAGGGTGTAGCCCACATATCCGATTGTGTACCATTTGTTGAGCTCAAAGTCTCCGCCGTAAACCCTCGCTCTTCTCCACCCGTTTTTAAAGGTTAGGAAATAGCAGTCACGAAAAAGACATTTTTGTTTTTTTACCAGAACGCCTTGGAAGTCTTTGTAATATTTCGGTTCTGCTTTTGGTTCAGAAATCAACCTTTTTATTGCATATTCTACTGCAAAAAATGCATAGCAACCCACACCATAGCAGACTAAATCATACCATGAAAAGCTTCTGCCCAATAAAACCGAGAAAAATTTATTTCCCTCAAGACCAAACAGCTTTACATAGTCAAAGTACTGTGCTACTTCCACACATACCGCAAACAAAAACACGTAAAGCGGCAATAGCATTATTCCTTCAGGCTTAAAAATTCGTATAAAACAACACAGAAGAATTGTTACAAGAATGTCGCCAACAAAAGGTCGGATAAAATCGTCGTTTACAAAGAGGGCTATAAAAATTTCGGTAAGAAGCAAAATAAGAAACAGAATCGCATAGGTTATTCTTGATTTTTGCATAGCGCCACCTCATTTTATATAAGTATAAACAAACACACAGAATTTGTCAAATAAAACGAAAAAATGCGGGCAAACGGAGCTGTCCGAATCTCACCCTCTCGGTCCACCAAACAAAAAAGCTTGTCGGGATACGCACTCTTAGGAAATTTTCTCAATAATTTGTCTTCTATTGAGAGTGCAGTTTACAGAAAAACTCAAGGAGGGTGGATTTTGGTCCGCGCTCCTGCCAAACAGTCCACCGGACTGTTTGCCTTGCCTGCGGGCGACCGGAGCTGTCCGAATCTCACCCTCTCGTTCCGCCAAACAAAAAACCTCGTCGGGATACGACGAGGTTTTTTGTTTGGTGGGAGAGGGTGGATTCGGACCACCGAAGTCAGTGACAACAGATTTACAGTCTGCCCCCTTTGGCCACTCGGGAACTCTCCCATACTTATTTAGTTAAATATTCTCGGTACCGAAGTACCGAGAATAAATGGAGCTGGTGATGGGACTCGAACCCGCAACCTGCTGATTACAAATCAGCTGCTCTGCCAATTGAGCTACACCAGCATTTCCAGCGACTTTTACAATATAGCATAACAATTTCGTTTTGTCAATAGTTTTTTTGAACTTTTTGAAAAAGTTTTTCAGCCGCATATTGTAGAAAGACGCTTAAAAATTTTACGCTAAAGTTGCAAGCTTTGTTGCAAGCTGAGACTTTTTGCGGCTTACTGTATTCTTGTGGTAAACACCCTTTGCTGCAGCCTGATCAAGCTTCTTTACGCAGTAAGTAAATTCGCTTGTAGCAAGAGCCTTATCACCGGATTCAACCGCTGCTTCAAACTTCTTAAGAGCTGTCTTAATAGCGGACTTTGTCATCTTGTTCTGAAGAGTCTTTGTTTCAATTACGAGAACTCTCTTCTTTGCGGACTTAATGTTAGGCAAAACACTCACCTCCTGCAAGGTTAAATAATAAATTTATCTAAAGGAGAACACGGCTTCTCCAAATAGGCAAGGTGTATTTTAACACACATTTTTTCAAAAAGCAAGTGTTTTTTTAAGACTTTTTGAATTTTTTCACAAATTAGTTGTAATAAACGTACCTGTGTGCTAAAATAAGTACAGTTATTACTTATATAATAGATATTTCACGAAAGGCAAGATTTATTATGAGGTTACCAAAATTCAGACTTTTTGACTACGAAACCCCCGGCCCCGGTGTTGAAAAGGACGCGCCGGAAAAAAAGGGGCTTGCACTTTTCTGGGACATTTTTTCTCGCAGAGCGTGGAAAATGATTTCGCTTAATGCAATGTACACCCTTTTTTCTGTCCCGAGCTTTCTCATACATTGGTTTATGATTTATTTTACGCTCACCCTTATAACGTCCGAGCAGATAGTAGCCGACGCTACGGGCACCGCGGTTATCCAGATAACATATCTTACAACCAGCCTTGCCATTATTCTTTACGCTCTTTTTGGGGGCGGCGCAGTTACAAGCGGCATGACCTATGTGCTCCGCCAGTATAGAAAAGATACACACTCCTGGCTCTGGACAGACTTTATTTCAACCTATAAAAAGTATTTTGTTAAAAGCACAATTGTTTTTGTAATTGACAGCATTCTTTTGTTCCTTTGCGGCATTAACTTCTACTTTTACGGAATGCTTGCAGGCGAAAGCATTGTTGCCTACCTCCTGCAGGGCTTTATGATAGTTGTTTTCCTTATTTTTCTTCTTATGCATTCCTACATTTATACCCTGCTTGTTTCCTATGAAAAAATGTCCATCCGCGACATTTATAAAAACTCGTTCATTCTTGCCATAGGCAAATTACCCATAACACTTTCTGCTGTTGCCATAAGTGCTCTTATCTGCGCTCTGGTTGCATATTTGTGCTTCGGGCTTATCTACGCCATTATTATTGTAGGGGTAATACTCTTTGCCTTTGTATCATTCATAAACATGTTCATAACATATCCTACTGTTGAAAAATATCTCGGCAAAAGTAACAGCTAAGGAGTAAAGCTATGAAAAAACAATCCTTTATAACAGGTGCATTTCTTCTTGCCGCGGCTACAGGTCTCGGCAAGATTTTTTCCGCAATATTTAAAATACCTTTAGACAGGCTTTTCCTGCACGCAGAAGGCATGGCTGTTTTTAACGGTGCATACAACGTATATATGTTCTTTTTTGCTGTAGCAACGGCGGGTCTACCCTTGGCAATATCGCAAATGGTAGCATCCTCCGACACAAAGGAAGAGGAGAATTCTGTTGTTTCCACTGCGCTTGTGTTTACAGTGTCAACCCTGACATTTATTGCAGTTATACTTTTTCTGTTTGCTGAGCCTATTGCAATCTTTATAGGACTTCCTGATTCAGCCCCTGCTTTCCGTGTAATTTCGCCCGCGCTCTTCTTTTGCGGCATAACAGCGTCCCTGCGCGGCTATTTTCAGGGCAAAATGAATATGACGGCATCGGCACTAAGCCAGGTTTCCGACTCTTTCGGCAGGCTTCTGGCAGGCTTCTTCGGAGCTTATATGCTTTTAGGCCTACCTTTGGCGACCACCTGTGCAGGGGCTGCCAGCGGTGTCCCCTTCGGTGCAATGCTTTCTGCAGTCATTCTTGTTATCGCAGCAAAAAAAACAGACTTACATATTGGTCTTTCTTTTTCTGTGAATCATATCAAAAGGCTTATTTCGATTGCGCTGCCCATAACAATAACCGCTTCGCTCCACCCCATTTTCAACATGACAGACACGTTTACGGTGGTCCCCATTCTTAAGGCGATTGCATTTCCTTCGGCTCAGAACGCTTTTGGCTGTCTGTCACGTGCGGCAACCCTTTATGCTTTGCCCGTATCCATAGCAACAGCGGTGGCTGCAAGTGTGTTGCCGGCAGTGGCTGAGTATACAAAAAAAGGATCATCGGAAAATCTTAATCGCGATTCGTCCATGGCCGTAAGGCTTGCACTTGCTGTTTCTATTCCCTGTGCAGCAGGCTTTATGGCAATTCCCGAAGGCATTTTATGCTTTTTGTTCGACAACAGTGCCAATTATTTAACTCTGGTAATTATAGCCTGCTCCGCGGTGTTTCTTTCAGTAGGCGAAGTAATTGCCTGCATTCTTCAGGGTTCGGGAAAGGTTGGCTGCACAGTTATATCGGCAATTGTTGCCACGGTGGCAAAGGTAGGCTTAAACTTTACCCTCATGCCGTTATGGGGCATTAACGGCGCCGCCGCTTCCACCTTGCTCTCATATCTTGTATTTCTTTTAATGCTTCTTATATTCCTGAGAAGGTATACACAGGTAAGGCTTTCGTTTATATCTCACGTTTTAAAACCCTTCGTGTGTGGCGTGCTTTGCTTTGCCACAGCATATATTGTATCCGGGTGTTTTTCAACGTTTATATCCATACTTGCAGCAGCTGTAATATACATTCCTGCAGTTTTTGTTACAGGCTTCATCAAATTCAGCGAAATAAATCAAATTTTTTCAGGTCACAAAATCGAATACGACAGTCACTAAAAGCCTATTTAAAGGCTTTTTCCCCTTTCAAAGTGCGACCAAATGCTTTCTGCTTCTCCAAAAATTATCAAATTTTTTCAAAAACACCTTGTGTAATGTCACATTTTTTGATACAATAGTACTCAAGAAATTATTAATAATTTTTTACGGAGGAGTTTTTATGAATAAGGCAACACTTATTGCGAAGGTAGCACAGGCAAAGGGTCTGTCTAAAAAGGAGACAGAAGAAATCTTCAACGCATTCCTTGACACAATCGTTGACACAGTTAACAGCGGTGAAAAGGTTCAGATTGTTGGTTTCGGCACATTTGAAGTTAAGACACGTGCAGGCAGAATCTGCAAGGTTCCCGGCACAAACGTGGAGGTAACTGTTCCCAACTCCAAAATCCCCACCTTCAAAGCAGGTAAGGTATTCAAAGAAAAAGTAAGATAACAAACTAAAAGGAGGGCTCCGCCTTCCTTTTTTGTTGCGTTTTTGTTTCATTTGACATATACTATTCTCAGGTGATTTTATGAGTATGAATGAAACACAACGGTTAAATATCGGCAAAAAATATTCCCTTATTGGTATAGGCGCAAATTTACTTTTGTTTTTGCTGAAGCTTACAGTAAGTCTCATGTCGGGCAGCCTTTCAGCAATTACCGATGCGCTGAATAACCTTACCGATGCTTCTGCAAGTGTTGTCAGCCTGATAGGCTTCCGCTTTTCTGAAAAAGAGGCTGACAGCGAGCATCCATACGGACACGCACGAGCAGAATATCTTTCGGCAATGGTTGTTGCCATGATTACCCTTTTCATTGGCTTTGAGCTTGTAAAAAGCTCAGTAAGCGAAATTCTTTTTCCCACCCGACTCACACTTTCTCCAACAGTCTTTTTCATTCTTTTGCTCACAATAATTATAAAAATCATAATGGCTGTTACAAACTTCAGGGCAGGCAAAAGAATAAATTCAACTGCACTCCTTGCGGCTGCTGCAGATTCCAGAAACGATGCCTTAGTAACAACGGCTGTCCTTACAGGGTGTGCCGCAACCTATGTTACCGACAAACCCATTGACGGCTACATGTCACTTTTTGTAGCAATCTTCATATGTGCAGGTGGAATTTTGCTCACCAAAAGCACCTTAAGTCCTCTTTTGGGCGAAGCTCCGGATAAAGAGCTGGTAGAATATATCCACGCGAAAATCCTTTCATATCCTTCTGTTCTGGGCGCACATGACCTCATACTGCATGACTATGGCCCCCGCAAGCGCTTTGCGAGTGTTCATGTTGAAATGTCAGCAGAGCTTGGAGCATTGGAAAGCCACAGCATTGTAGATAAAATTGAAAACGACTTTCTTGAAGACGACCATATAAACATGATAATTCATATGGACCCAATCGGAAATGATGACATGAATCTGAGGCAGACAATTACTTCTATTGCTAAAAAAATTCATCCAGAATGTACGATTCACGATTTAAGCGTAACAGGCAGCGAAATACATTTCGACTGTCTGAAGCCTGCAGGCTGTACCCTTTCGGACGATGCTCTCATAACGGCTTTTGACATTGCCATACGAACGATAGCTTCAGATTACATTGTGCATGTAACAATTGATTCGAGTTTTTCACCTATTATAAACTAAAAAAGGGGAAGCTGTTGCTTCCCTTTTTTTAGTTTACACTGCCAGCGTACCTGTTTCCGATTCGATTAAAATAAATAGCTTCTCCTCAGCCCCGGTCTGAGTGTTTACATAGATCAGGCATCGTCTGTCTTCAATTTTTCCTTCAAGCTGCCAACAAAAATGCTCTGTGCCACCATCCGAGGGAATGAGAGCAAGAGAGCTTGATACTACCTCCACATGGCTGTTAACCTTGCTTTTAGCCTTTTCCTCAGATACTTTTATTTCGGGAATAGTCCTTTTTGTGTGATGCATAAGGTAACCTCTCGTTTCGCAGCCTACTACTGTGCAATCATCAAGAGCCACCTTTACCTTAATAAGGTCCGGATATAGTGTATAACCATCCTGTACGGCAGCATAGTTTATAACCGCCACATCAGACACTATTTCATAATAGCTTTCCTTCATATTTTTAAAGCCCTGCTTTTCGAGAAACATGGTTGCCGCAAGCTTTGCATCGCTCATGGTGTATTGCGATTGTGCAACATCCCTGTCGTTAAGGTATGAAAGAAGATAGCCGCCTTGCTTTGTTATAACAATGCTCTCCTGACCGTTTTTATCGTAAAAATAATAAGCAGGAACATTTCCCTGTTCTTCCGTGTAGAGAAAGTCGGCATGATTTGTAATTTCTTTCACCTTCTCCAGAGCAGCTTCGGCACTCACCTCTTTCATACCCTCAAGAAACAGCGGTTTCCTGTCGGTAAGATGCGATGAAAAGGGGCCATCGTAAATGAGGGCCGGATAGTCATGCAGACCGGTTTCCAATTCACCAAGAGCTTTGTCAATGCCGCTTGGTGCCGCTCCCTTTGCACTTTGACCTATTTCAAGCTCCCCATTATAAAGCGCTTCCAGGTCTTCATCCAAGCTCTGCGCAACAGTTTTTGCATATTTTTCCAAGGAAGCAAGATTTTGATATTCCTCTTCAGAAATGCCGTTACCATTCAGCATTTTAAAGGAAAGAGTGTAGGCATAGTTTCCCACTTGATTAAGAAATTCTCCTAAATGCTCTAATGGCTCTGCCTGCAAAGGCAGCATGGCAAGGTTTGAAGATGCCATCGATGCCTGACGGTAAATTTCACCGGAAAGACGCATCATTTGCCCCGGGTCGTTTACAAATTTACTTTTTTCCAGACCCAGCTGTAAATCGTCAACATATTGTACAACCTCCGTAAAGCACCGCTGATAGTCCATATTAATATTTCGTTTTGCTTTTTCAAGCTCCATGTCGCATTTTATGCCCCAAACGAGCGACAGAATAAGCAACAACCCTACAGCGCTCATAAGTATTCCCGATATTTTAAATTTCTCTCTCACAGCAATTCTCCTTAAGAAATTCTTATATGGGTATTTTATCTTTTTTGTAAACTTTTTATACTTTCCATTTACTTTTTTATCCTTTTGTTATACTATCTACTTGTCAGGAGGTGTTAAACATGAGTAACAAATGGATTAAAGCGGAGGGCATTGCAAAAAAAGTTCTGATATCTGCTGTTCTTTTTGGTGCAGCTATACTGCTGTTCATTTATATTCCCAAGCTTTTAAGCTTATTTGTCCCCTTTGTTATTGCATACATTATTTCTCTCGTTGCATCACCGCTCACACTTATTTTTGAAAAAATAAGGTTGCCGCGAGCACTTAGCGCAATAATAGCCATTTTATTTGTAGCGGCGGCATTGTTCGGAATTTCGGCGCTCATTATCAGCAAGTTGATGTCCGAGCTTTACGACTTCTCCCTGCATTTGCCTGAGCTTCTTGCTTCAATCGAGAGCACACTTTCCAACTTGAAAATTGCGGCTATTGACATTTTTACACTTTTACCCGATACTTTCAACGGCTTTAGTGCCCCGGATATACTCGACAGCATAAAAGCCTCGCTTTCTTCCCTTTCTGCTTCGGTTGTGGAAAAAATTTCGGGCGCTACAATTAACGGAATGAAACACATTCCCGGAATACTGATAGCCTTTGTGTTTTCAATTCTCGCATCGTATTTCCTTATCCGTGACAAGAAGATGGTAAGAGCAAGCATTTCTTCAGTATTAGGTGAAAACCTTTCCGGAAAGCTTCGTGATATCAAGACATATTTATCCGAAGCGGTTTTCGCCTACATTAAAGCTCAATGCATCCTCATGAGCATAACTTTTGCTGAGGTTTTTATTGTGCTTTCAATTTTGAGGGTAAAATACAGCTTTCTCTTCGCACTCATTATCGCTTTGATAGATGCCATCCCTGTATTCGGTACAGGCACCGTGCTCATTCCCTGGGCAATCTACAACCTTATAACAGGAAACTTCACCCTGGCAATTTCGCTACTGGCGCTTTATGCAACCTGCCTTGTGGTGCGCCAATTCTTAGAGCCCAAAATTTTGTCCACACAGATCGGCATTCATCCGCTTCTGACGCTTCTCTCCATGTATATAGGCTACAGGCTGATAGGCATTTTCGGCATGATTTTAGGTCCCCTTACTGCACTTGTCACAAAAAATGTTTTGAAAAAATATAATGACAGCCATGCAAAAACCGCAGAGTAATTACTCTGCGGTTTTATATCTTTCAATTATTTCATCACATTTTTCTTTTCTTAAAAGAAAAAGTGTAAGCAAGGAAAGAACAAAAAATGGTGTAAGATTACTCAATGATAATTCACCGATTGCATCTGCCATGGTGCCATTATTTGTAGTAAAGCTTGCTTTAAACATGCTGGCAGAATCTACAAGGGTGTGCATAATAATAAGCGCCCAAAGACTGCCACCGCGAAGATATATGGCTGCAAGGTAAAAACCCGAAGCCATTGCCACTACCGACTGAATTACAACACTAAAAGGATTTACCCCCAGCACGAGGTTTGAAAGATGCATTGCCCCGAACAAGAATCCCGAAGTAAGCACTGTAACATAAACCCCTTTTCTGTTCCCCAGGTATTTTTTTGCAATGTTATTTACAACAATGCCGCGGAATATGCTTTCCTCACGAAAGCCTATGCCAAAGAGCGAAACAATGCCAAACATAATTCCAACAGGTGTCTGCCATATTGTTCCTTCAGAAAAAAATGTTTCGGTGAACATAATAAATAAAAGTAACAGCTGACCTACCAGCAAATATCCGCCTGCAGCAAAGGTTTTTAACATGGAGCCTTTTTTGTAAACATCTGCATCCGAGCAAAGGAGTACAAGCAGAAAAGGCAACAGCATTTGCACAAATTCGTACAAAAAAAGAGACACTGCGCCGTCGCCAAACACCCATGCTCTGCCAATAAGTTTAGCAATAACCATAAAGAATATGGATATGATTACCGATGAAATAATCGGCGCTTTTTTTATAAGTGTTCTCATGATCTTCACTCCCTGTAAGCAATTATACAAAAACGCAGATATTCTTGTCAAGTAGGGCTTTTCCTAACATTTTCCTGTTGAAATTCCGCTTTTTATATGATATTATATAAGTGAGTAACTATGTAGATAATTTTTCAAATATATTAATGAGGTGAAAGTTATGAAAAGGAGACTTGCTCTGCTTACGGCATTCTTTGTGCTTGTAGCTGCGTTGCCTGTTTTTGCACAAAGCTATTCGGACATGCCGTCTCAGGACAGCCCATATTATGACGCTTTTGTATATGCTATTAATAAGGGTCTTATTTCCGGAGACGGAGCTAACCTGAATCCTGATAGTTATATTACAAAAGCTGAAGCGTTGACTATTATTTCACGTATAAAACCCTTTGAATGCGCAGAAGCAGACATTACACAGTTTGGTGTATCAAAGGATAAGTGGTACTATTCCACCGTTGCAAAAGCATATACATTAGGATATATCGCTCTCGATACGGATGGCAACCTCTATCCCGAAAGTCCTGTGTCAATGACAGTTGCTTATCGCATGATTGGATTGGTTTATGGAAAGTCCTTGCCCTCCGGCGCGGGTAATGCAGCATGCAAAAGAGCTGACTTTATCCTGTTGATTTATTCCTATGCACCTGATGGCAAGAATACTGTTACAACGCCTACTGATAACCCCTCAGAGATTCCTACAGCTGCTCCTTCAGAAGGCGCTACCGAAGCACCCACACAGCCCACCGAGGAAGCCAGCACCGAAGCTCCTACCGAATTTTCAGACCTCCGTGCTAAAAAAGCACAGGAGGATATGCAGGTTGCACTGGGTGTGCGCGCCGATGGCTCCAGCTATTTGACAAAGGTTCTTTATACAGACGACTCTCAGACTGACTGGGCAAGCGGCAAAGTAACAAACGATTCTTCAAGTCGTCCATCCGGCGGTTCTTCAGGTAATCGTCCTCCTTCCGGTGGCAATGACAACGATGATGACGATGAAGATGAAGATGAAGAAACACAAGCACCCACAGAAAAACCTACCGAGCCCGATAATAACGAAGAAGAAACTCAAGCTCCTACCGAGCCTCCCACAGAGCCCGAAACACCCGAACCCACTTACGGCGAATATGACGGACCTATCGACAACGACAAGGATAATGTTATAGACGACCCATTTGACGATGGTTGGAGACCCCCGGGATGGGTTGGCGGCGATGACAACGACAACAACGACGACAACTCCGGCGGCGGTGGCGCTTGGGATGCCGAAGACGATGACTTTAACATAAACGATGACGACGATCCGGATTGCGACCCCGAGACAGAAACAGAAACAGAGACAGAAACAGAAACAGAAACAGAGACAGAAACAGAAACAGAGAC
>JAFQLL010000067.1 GCA_017414645.1 Clostridia bacterium
AAGGACGAAGGTGGCCGTCATACACCTTTCTTCACAAACTACCGTCCTCAGTTCTACTTCAGAACAACAGACGTTACAGGTGTTATCAACCTTGAAGAAGGCGTTGAAATGTGCATGCCTGGCGATAACGCTCGTATCAATGTAGAACTTACAAAGCCCATCGCTATCGAACAGGGTCTTCGTTTCGCTATCCGTGAAGGTGGTAGAACAGTAGGTTCCGGCGTTGTATCCGAAATCGTTGAATAATTTGTTTTAACAATAAAAAACCTCAAGCTTTTGCTTGAGGTTTTTTATTGTTAAAAAGTGCAGAATGCAAAACGCAGAGTGCAGAATTAAGGAAAGAACTGCTTGGACTTTTCCAAGCAGTTCTTATTTTTTAGAGTAGGGGGTCTTTTCGTCTGTTAGCCCGATTATATAATCAGCAGATATATTGTAAAATTTGCACAAGGCGACTAAGTCTTCAATTTTCAATTCTGCTCTACCCATTTCTATGTGGTTATATCCTTGTTGTGATTTATTGATAACTTCACCAATTTTTGCTTGGGTGAAATCATTGTCTTCTCTTAGATTTTTTAATCTTATCCTATAATTCATAAAATCAAATCCTTATATGTTATTTATATATAGAATAACACACTCAGAAATTGAGTATTGACTTTTACTCAAACATTGAGTAAAATGATGTTGAGCCACGGCTTTATGTTGCGACACAGTTGACCCGGGCAAAGGCAAAACAACCCCAACGGGATTATTCCGTTGGGGTTGTTATATTTGAATTAATAAAATGCATAATGCAGAATGAAGGAAGGAACTGTTCGAATGTTCCAAGCAGTTCTTATTTTTTAGAGTAGGGGGTCTTTTCGTCTGTTAAGCCTGCGAGATAATCCATGCTTGTATTTAATGCAATGGCAATCCGCTTGCATTGTTCAAAGGTGTAATATCTTTTTCCGCGTTCAATCTTAGAATAGTCGCTCTGGTCGATGCCTGTAAGATGCTGCATCTTTAATTGTGTAAAGCCTCTTTCTTTGCGTAAGGCTATTAATCTTTCACCTAAATTCATTTAAATCACCCAATATAATTATGTCAAATTGACCTATTGAAAATAGGGTGAAATTGACCTATAATTATATTGGAGGTGATAATATGGAGTTATACGAACAAATATTGCTAAAAATATTAGACCATCAGACAGAGCTTAGCTCAGTTGATTCGCAAGAGTTAAAGGAGCGCTTTAATTCAGAATGTTATAGAGCATTACAAAAAATTCAAGAAATTCTAAAAGATGATACCCTTGATGACAGCCAGTGCTTCTACAAAATTGAAGAAATTATATGCGTTTTTGAAAGTATTGGTAGCGGATGCGGTACACGTCATGATTTTGGATGAAATGGCGTGAAGCAATTGTGTGAAACCCCGACGGAATTATTCCGTCGGGGTTTTGTTGTAAGGATAAAACTGAATTGCATCTGACACTGTTTTATATGCGTTGGATTTTTCAAGAATGCCCTTTTGTGTTTCTTCCATTGCGGTTCGGTTTGGGTATTGGAAACGGTTTTGTCTGTGAGTGTATTCTACCCAGGAAGAAAGTAACCAGCCCGGCTGATTTTCTATTGTGGTGTAGCAAACATAACCACGATGTTTTGTTCCGTGCTTTGGCATTGAGAATGTTGCGTAAATATCTGCTGTAGTATTCTGGCCGAAAAACATATCGTTGGAATGATGAATTTGTCTGCCAAGAAATTTGTACGGAGCAATGTAGGTGATATTATTTTCATCATAGAGGATGTGCCCTGAAATTTCACCCATAGGCATCCAGCCTTGTGACGTGCCGAAATTGTATGCAGGGATAATGCGAATACACTCTGTTCCGTAAAACTTGTGCTCTGCTTCCCATGTAAAGTGGTGAAAGATTTTCCAAGAAGGCTTTTCGGTTGGGAGTAAGACAGCAACGGATGTTATACGCAGCTCTTTTTGGTCGTAAACGGTTGAATGAACATAGGTTTTACGCCCCGAGGCATCTGTCTTTACTTCTGTTACCTGTCTGCCGTCGTTTAACGGATGAAGCTGCGTCTCAACCTTAACATTAAGAGCATCCTTGCAGCTTAAAAGGTCTGTCAAAGACAGGTCATTGAGGACTTCTTCCGGAAAACCGAGTGCTGCAAGCTGCGCTTTTAATTCCTGTGTATTTTCATGTTCATTAGCGTCATACAGCTGCCAATCCATGGGGTAGCTGCCAAAAAAGTAATTGACACATATTCCACCAAAAATCAACAGCGCGCAGATAATGCTGCATAGAAGAAAATCAGATATTTTTACAGGTGCCGGTGTAATTGCATAGCCTGCATCATCAAGCACCTTTGAAACATTAAAAAGACTATAGATAATAAAGCTAAACGAAACAAGCATAATGATTGCTATAACTAATCCTTCTGCTTTCAAAAGTGCAAGCCCAAAGAGCACAGCATACCAGATGATAAGAGCACTGATCCCGCCCGCACCCTGGGGTAGGTCTGCCTTTTGTTGTACTGTAATTAGCGCTTTCCCAAAAAGTATGAAAAGAACAAAGAGCAACAGCACATTGAGTACAGCCGCAACAATCATTAAACGGGATGCGTATATATCTGTGTGGTGGATTGTTGTATTAATAATAAGTGTTGCACATAAATAAAAAAGACGAATTAATGCAATTGTGAAGCATAATGAAAACCATTTGTTTTCGCCTCTTAGTGAGCGAAAGCCTAAAAGAATCAGTAGCATTCCTATAACAGGAAGAATGTAATTAAGATTAAAAAAGTTGAAGGTAACTGCACACAAGGCAAAGCCTGTCAAAATGCGATTCATCGCCCTTTTGAAGGGGTTAACTGAAAAAACAATGTCATCCGGAGGGAAAAAGTCAATGTTTTCAGGGAAGATTTCTGTTCTGTCAGTCATTAAAGTCACCTCCCAGCATTTTTTGCAACCGTTTTTTTATCCGATACAGCCTGCCTTCAACTGCACGTGGTGAAAGGGCGGTTTCGGCAGATATCTGCATGGTTGATTGCATGTAATAATATTTGCGGTAAAATAACGCTCTGTCACCTTTTGAGAGAAGGCTTAAGGCAGCTTGCAGCTCAGATGTAGTTTCTTTCTGAATAAGTGTTGCCTCAGGGGAAAACTGCTCGTTAGAAACAGAAGCTGACAAAGGCTCTATTTCATTTTCTTTTGAAATTTTTCGGAATTTATTGAGCGCATTGTTTCTCGCAATGGCGGTAATGTATGAGCGCCATGAGCCCTTGGACTCGTCAAAATAGTTAATTTTGTCCCATATAAGCATTATAACCTCAGAAAGGCACTCCTCCCGATCCTGTTCATTTGGGAGAATAGGAGCGATAACATATTTTATAAGAGGCGAATAGTGTTTCATTAAATTATTTATGCCGATCTCGTTACGATTGCGAATTTGGGTAATTATTTCTTTTTCGTGCATGCTATCGCCTCCTTTCATAAAATAATACACCAAAAAAATGGAAAACCCACGAAAAATTAACAAAAGGCATTCCAAGTGGAATGCCTTTAAAATTAGTTTGCTTTGTCAATGTTAGGGAAGATTGCAAAAGCAAGCTCATTACTGGAAGCGATACTCCATTTGCCGTCAAAGTAGGTAATGGAAATAGTCACACGTGTTGTAACGTCTCTTGTTGTGCCTGCTCTTATGTTATCGTAAAAGGACTGGGCAACAAAATCGTCGGGTATATCGCCGCCTAAAAGCTCGCGGTCAATTGCGTACATTTCGTATAAGGGCTCAATATCAGGTGCTGTAACCTCAACAATGGCGCTGAACACATTTTCGGAAAGCTGAGAAGGCTGAGGAAATGTGAAGGTAACGCCCTGTGCCTGGTATATTGCTCTGAGCACGCCGGACAAGCCTTCACCGTCCAAAGCAAATGCAGAAATTGCAATTTCGGGGCTCTTGAGGTATTCATTCATATCGTTATAGGAAGCAAAAAAGCTTGTTAAAAATTCGTTTGCATCCTCCGCTGTAACACCTTTTGGCTCACCGCAAGCAGAAAAGCAAAGGGTGAGGGTAAGTGCAAGTAATAATGCTAATATTTTCTTCATGTATAGGGCTCCTTTAAAACTAACTATTGACTATTATACGACAAACAAAAGGGAATTTCAACAGAAAATGTGGCTCAAGGTAAAGAAATTTCACAAATGGCGCAAAAGTGGCATAAACGGCTGTTGAATGAAACTACAAACAATGGTAGAATAGATTAAAGGAGATGACTTTATGGCACCTTTATTTGAAACGAAAACCACATTAACCTTTGATGAATGTGTGAAAATGCAAAAGTATAGATTAAGAGGGAGTATCTTTATACGCATCCCCTTTATAATGCTTTCAATTCTGATGATTCCGTATGTTCTTTATTACGGCTTGTATTTATATGCGCTGGTATTCGCTGCTTTTGTATGGTTCTGGACTTTTGGCGATTCGCTCATGGATAAAATGAGAGCAAAAAAGATGTATAACAGCAACAAGAGCTTACATGACCTCGAGCTGACATACTATTTTTATGAGGATTATGTTGTTCAGGAGAGTGAACTCGGCAGAACAGAATTTAAATATTCTGACCTTTACAAGATAGGAGAATCCAAAACAAATTTTTATCTGAGAGACTCAAGGGTTTCGGCTATGATTATTGTAAAAGAAAACTGCTCCGATGAGCTTTGCCGATTTTTAAGAAAGCTGAAGGTGAAATAATGGACGCTTTGTATACAGTAAAAACAAAATATACATATAAAGAATACCGAAAGTTTTCGTATTATTGCATGTGGCATTCGTCCCGGGTAATACTGGCGATATGTTATATAGTTATGGCTGCATTATTGATTCGTGGTATAATAAATGGGAATATCATTTCCTCATGTATGGCGGTAGCTTTCTTTGTTGTAATGCCGATATTTGTAGAATATACCTTTAAAAAAGCTTACACTTCAAAAAAGTCCAATAGTGGGGAAATAGTTATGCGTTTTTATGAAGCGCATATTGAGAGCGAAGGCGCAAAAAGCAGCACAAAGGTTTTGTATAAAAATCTTTACAAAATTGTGGAAACAAAAACAAGCTTTTATGTTATGATGGGAAATAATATGGGCTTTATAGTAATGAAAGACGATTGCCCCGAAGGTTTAATTGAATTTATAAGAAGCATAAAAAAAGACTGAGCAAATCAGTCTTTTTTTATATCCTTATCAATAAATTCTGTTGAAATTATTTCGGGCTTTACCTGCCCTGCGGTTTTGTTTTCAATCATTTTTTCAAAGCGTGAGGCATCGGGCGTTTTCACATACACAATAAACTCCACACTATCCGTAAAGAGTGTGTCCTTAAGAATGTATTCACCGTCTTCAGCTATGGCATACTGAAGTGACCCCATGGCAGAATAGTCGCACTTGACAGAATAAATGTTGCAGAAAAGCTTTTCAATTCTTTCCGCTGCATCCAATCCTACCTGTGCCCCCTTTGTATAGGCACGAACCAGCCCGCCCGTGCCCAGAAGCGTACCGCCGAAATAGCGTGTTACTACAACGCATACGTCGGTTAAGTCTTCTTTTCTGAGCACGTCAAGAATGGGCATGCCTGCAGTTCCGGCAGGCTCGCCGTCGTCACTGTAGCGCATTATGTTATTGTCACGTACAATATAGGCGTAGCAGTTATGCGTTGCATCGGAATGCTTTTTGCGTACTGCGTTAATGAATTCAATGGCATCATCCTCTGTTTCAACAGGCTTTACATAGCCTATAAAGCGGGATTTCTTGTCCACAAATTCATCGTATGCACCTTTTTTCACGGTTTTATAGTTCATGGTTAACCACCTTCGTGTACTGAATTGCAAGCAGAGCTTGCGTTAATTGTGCTTTGCACGTGAAAAATGAATTGTTTGCCTTGCAAACATCAATGTGGAAACTCGCACACGAGTTTCTTTCTGAATGCCCTTCGGGCAAATCATGACGTGAAACGTCAATTCATAGCGGAGCTGATTCATGCACGAAGTGCAATTCATTTCAAAATGTAGGTCTTCAGTTTCGCTTCGAGAATTTTATCTGCCAAAAGGTCTACCTTAATGCCTGTGTCGGTGTACTCTTCAGAGAAAATAACCTCTCCGTCATGTAATTTGGCAGCAACGCCTGAGTCAGCATAGGGAATTAAAACCTCTATGCGCTTTTTCTTGCCGGGAAGTGCATCGGAAATTTTTTCAATAAGCTCGTCCAGCCCTTCGCCTGTTACTGTGCTTACGGATACATAGTCTGTATAATGCCCCTCGGGTCGGGGTGAAAGAGCAGGGGCAATGTCGCACTTGTTGAAAACAGCAATTATCTTTTCTGCCTTGCAGTCAAGCTCGCGTATAAGCGAGTCAACAACTCTTATGTTGTGGCACATATTAGCATCGGCAGAATCTATAACGTGCAGAATAACGTCTGCCTCAATTGTTTCTTCCAATGTGGAGCGGAATGCTTTTACCAGATGATGAGGAAGCTTTCTTATGAAGCCTACCGTATCCACCAGCATTACATTTCTGCCGTCGGGTAGGGTGATTGCTCTTGCTGTGGGGTCAAGTGTGGCAAAAAGCTGGTTTGCCGCATAAACCTCATCTGATTGGGTGAGAGCGTTTAAAAGTGAAGACTTGCCCGCATTTGTATAGCCTGCCAGGGTGCAGGTTAAAACACCGTCCTTTTCCCTTCTTGAACGGATAAGGTTGCGGTGGCGTTCAATGTCGCGAAGCTCTTCCTCCAAAGCTTCTATGCGTCTTCTTATATGTCTTTTGTCGCTTTCAAGCTTTGTTTCGCCGGGTCCACGGGTGCCGATGCCACCACCAAGACGGGAAAGTGATGCGCCCATACCCGTAAGACGGGGAAGGCGATATTTAAGCTGAGCCAGCTCAACCTGCAGCTTGCCCTCCTTGCTTCTGGCACGAAGCGCAAAAATGTCCAGTATGAGGGTGCTGCGGTCAATGGTGCGCACACCTGTAATGTCCTCGATGTTTCTGGTCTGAATGCCCGTTAACTCATCGTCGAAAATGATAAGGTCAGCATCCAGTGTTTCTGCTGCAAGGCGAAGCTCCTCGAGCTTGCCTTCGCCTAAATAGGCTTTTGTTTCGGGCTTATCCTTGTTCTGAACCAATGTGCCGACAACCATGGCACCTGCACTTTTGGCAAGCTCACTAAGTTCCGCAATGGACTCGTCGGTTGTGTCGCTTAAAACATCTAAGCTTCCTGTATGAACACCGCACAATATGGCACGGGTAACTTTTTCTTCGTTTTCGGTCATTTTGTCACGACCTTTCAAGTGTATTTATACCTTATTATACCACAGGGGATGCTTTTTGCAACAAAAACAGGAAAATATTACGTCTGAGGCCTTAAAACATGCTTTCAAATATTACAATTTGCCTACAAATCTTTACAAAATCAGCATTCGTATGATATAATGTCCTCGTATGTGTTAACATAAATCCGAAAGGAATGATTGTATGAAAAAGAACATAAAATTACTGTTTTTAATATGTGTCATAGCATGCGTTGCTGCTCTTACAGGTTGTACTAAGGACGGCTATGTAGCAAGCAAAATGACAGTAGGCGGTGTTGATATAGGCGCCATGAGCCGTGAAGAAGCGATTGCCACTCTTGAAAACGTTACTATGAACGCTGAAGAAGCGGTAACACTTTCTTTTGATGGTGAAGAAAGCCTTCAGATTAAGGCAGGCGATATAAATGCACAGTACAACGTTGAAAAAACCGTTGACAACGCAATAAGCGAAAGCAAGGGCATTTTTTCGGGTTGGTTCAAGAAAGAGCTTCCCATGCAGGTTGACCTTGATGAAACCCTTCTTGCAGAGGCTTTGAGCACTGTTGAAAGAGAGGTTGTGCAGACTTCGGCTAAGGTTGTTGAAAATGGTATCGAGGTAACAAACGGCGTAAGCGGCAGAAAGCTCGACAAAGAAAACACCTATGCTCTTATAGCTGCAGAGTTCGGTGCAACAGAAAAAAGTGAAATAAAACCCGAATTTATCGTTACAAAGCCCGACGAAGTTAAAGCGAAGGAATTTCTTGAAGCCTTTGTAGGCGAATTTAAGGAAGCCGAATACGTTAAGGGCGATGATGGCAATATTACCGTTACACAGGAATCTGCGGGTGTAGAGATATATATGGACGGTGCTGTGAGCACTATGACAAGCCATACGGAAGAGGGCGAGGTTTACGTTATTAAAGGTGAAGTAACCCTTCCTAAAAACACAAAGGCTGACCTTGAAGCAAAGCTTTTCAGAGACACTTTAGGTACATATAAAACAAACTTTGCATCATCCAGTGCGAATCGTGTAAGTAACATTGAGCTTGCAACAAAAAGCATCAGCGGAATGATTCTGATGCCCGGCGATGTGTTCTCTTTTAATAACGCACTTGGTGAAAGAACAACAGCACGTGGCTACAAGAGCGCAGGTGCTTATGTGGCGGGTGAAACCGTTCAGCAGGTTGGTGGCGGTATATGCCAGGTTTCCAGCACACTTTATAACACAGTTCTTCTTTCAAACCTTGAAATTGTTGAAAGAAGAAGCCATCAGATGACAGTTAGCTATGTGCCCATGGGAAGAGATGCCACCGTTAACTGGGGAACAACAGACTTCAGATTTAAGAACAATACAGCATACCCCATAAAGATTGTTGGCACAATAGAGGGTAAGAGTGTAACTCTTTCTATTGTAGGTACAGAAACTATTGAAAACAAGAGAGTAGATATTGTTACAAGCGTAGTTTCAACTTTGGCGTCTCCCGTTGAAACCGTAGAGGACCCCACTAAGGAAGTGGGCTATTCCAAAACAACAAGTAGCGGCGCACAAGGCTACATTGTAGACGCTGCAAGAGTGGTTTATTCCGGTGAAAAGCAGATTTCCCGCGAAGAGCTTGTAAGAAGCCGTTATAACCCCAAGAAAACAATCGTAACAGTAGGTACAAAGCAGCCTGCTCCTGTTGTAACAGCACCGCAGGAAAGCACCCAGATGCCTGCAGGGCTTATGCCTCCGCAGCAGCCTCAGGAAATACCTGCAGACCCCGGCATATAAAGCATTCCAACAACCACAAAGGAAGGATATGAATACATGGCAAAGAAAGAATACGGCGATCAGAGTATAGAGCTTTTAAAGGGCCCGGATAAGGTAAGAAAACGTCCCGGCGTTATATTCGGCTCTGACGGTATTGACGGCTGTGAACACAGCATGTTTGAAATTTTGTCAAACTCTATCGATGAAGCAAAGGAAGGCTTCGGTAAGGTTATAGAAGTAACATATCATAAAGATTTAAGCATTGAAATACGCGACTACGGCAGAGGCATTCCCGTGGGCTGGAACGAAAAGGAACAGCGCCACAACTGGGAGCTTGTTTTCTGTGAAATGTACGCAGGCGGCAAATATTCAAAGGGTGATGGCGAAAGCTATGGCTACTCTCTGGGTCTTAACGGTCTGGGTCTTTGTGCAACGCAGTTTGCTTCCGAGTACATGGAGGCAACCATAAACCGTGACGGTTATGAACACAAGCTTTACTTCGAAAAAGGTGAAAACAGATATGGCCTTTTAAAGGAAGAAAAGAAATATCGCCATACAGGCACAACCATCAAGTGGAGACCCGATTTAGAGGTTTTCACAGAAATTGACATACCCTTGCAGTATTTTCAGGAAACCCTTAAGCGCCAGGCAGTGGTAAATGCAGGGCTTCGCTTCAAGCTTGACTATAAGGGCGAAAAGTATGAATACTATTACGAAAACGGAATAGTTGACTATGTGGGAGAAATTGTAGGCGAAAAGCATTTTACCGATGCCTTTTACCAGGAGGGCGAAAGAGTTGGTCGTGACCGTGCCGACATGCCCGACTACAAGGTTAAGCTTACAGCTGCATTCTGCTTTTCTAACGATATTAACATGATAGAGTATTACCACAACTCGTCCTTCCTTGAACACGGCGGTGCGCCTGACAAGGCAGCGAGAAGTGCCTTTGTTGCATCTATCGACAATCTTATAAGAAACGAAAACAAGTACAATAAAAACGAGTCTAAAATTACCTTTGTTGATGTTCAGGACAGCCTTGTTCTGGTAACAAACTGCTTCTCAACAACGGTAAGCTACGAAAACCAGACCAAGAAAAGCATTACAAACAAGTTCATCCAGGAGGCAATGACCGACTTTTTGAAAAAAGCACTGGATGTGTATTTCATTGAACATCGTGCCGAGGCAATAAAAATTGCCGACCAGGTGCTCATTAATAAAAGAAGCCGTGAAAACGCCGAAAAAACAAGAACAAATATAAAGAAAAAGCTCGAAGGCAAGATAGACATTACCAACCGTATTGCAAAGTTTGTTGACTGCAGAAGCAAGGACCTTACCAAACGTGAGGTTTACATTGTGGAAGGTGACAGTGCATTGGGCTCCTGTAAAATGGGCCGTGACAGTGAATTCCAGGCGATAATGCCCGTAAGAGGTAAAATCCTTAACTGCCTTAAAGCTGACTTTACAAAAATTTTCAAGAGCGAAATTATAACCGACCTTGTTAAGGTTTTGGGCTGTGGCGTTGAAGTGAAGAGCAAGCACAATAAAGACATTAACTCCTTTAATCTTGACAACCTTCGCTGGGCTAAGGTTATTATCTGTACCGATGCTGACGTTGACGGATTCCAGATAAGAACGCTTATTCTGACTATGATTTATGCTCTTATGCCCACCCTTATCGAAGAGGGCAAGGTTTATATTGCCGAATCTCCGCTTTTTGAGATAACCTATAAGGACGAAACCTATTTTGCATACAGCGAAAAGGAAAAGACTGATATTCTCGCTTCTTTAGAGGGTAAAAAGGTTAACATTCAGCGCAGTAAGGGTCTTGGTGAAAACCAGCCCGAAATGATGTGGCAGACAACTATGAATCCCGAAACCAGAAGGCTCATTCAGGTAACTCCCGAGGATGCCGAGGAAACAGCTGAAGTGTTTGAGCTTCTTTTGGGCGATAACCTTCAGGGCAGAAAAGATTACATTGCAACCTTCGGTAAAGAATATCTCGATATGATAGACGTATCTTAATAAAAAAGGCTTCTTGCAGAAGCCTTTTTTTTGCCTTATAGGAAATTGCGTATTTCCTATAAGGCAAAAAATAAATTTGATTTTATTGCCATGCGAGAATTTCCTCGCGAGGCTCGGAAAACGCATATGGCATTACAAAGTGTTTTCTCCTCTGTTTACCTTAATT
>JAFQLL010000068.1 GCA_017414645.1 Clostridia bacterium
AAAAAATAAATTTTATATTATTGCCGTGCGAGAATTTCCTCGCAAGACTCGGAAAACGCACATGGCATTACAAAGTGTTTTCTCCTCTGTTTACTTTAATTGCAACTATCGTCAGAGAGTGTCGGAGACACTTTGTTCTTATTCTGTAGCTTCTGTTACGTCCTCGCCGAGCCATTCTGAATAAAACATACCTTCGTCGCTACCTAATTCGTTCACGTACTCGTTACCGCTTTCGCCTGTAAAGAGATACACTCCGTTATCAATCATTTCAACAGAAGTTATTGTGTCCTGAAAAAGCTGTATCTGGCTGCCGTCAACCATGTTAATCTTGTACACAATCATGCTTTTAACCTTATTGTCGCTTGACTGATAGTAAAGATATTTTCCGCCTGCAGCAATAATTTCGCCTGAGCCGAACTTTTTCATTTTAGAGCCGTCAATCCTCAATTGCATTGCACCGTCTAGTGTATTAACATACAGATATTCGCCCAATGCGTAAAGGTTATAGTTTTTAATGTTATTTATTTCGTACAAAACAGCATCGTCCTTTGTAACGGTGTTACCCATTACGGTATACACGCTGTCACCCTTTGTAAGCTGCCAGGTGCCGTTGCCTACAATAACCTCGTTTTCGTCAAGCTTTACGCCACTGCAGCCTGCAAAGCCAAGGCAAAGTGCTAAAGCTAAAATTAGTGCTGTTACCTTTTTCATAGTTTTACCTCATACTTTCTATTGCAATACCCAATTCTTCCATTGCATTACCAAAGGTTGACCAATCGCCGTTTTTAAGAGCCTCTTGCATTCTGTCGTAGGCATCAACTGCGCTCTTTGTATCGGTGAGTGCCTCTTCAACCTCTTCCTCTGGCAGGATGGGGGTTACTTCTTCGCCCTTACCGAAAAGTGCATCGAAGCACTCGTCAAGAGTTTCACGCATTACAACCTTGTCGCCGTAGGACACGATAATTCTCTTTACCTCGGGCACTGCCGCATTGTTACTTGTTGTTATATACACAGGCTCAACGTAAATGATGGAGTCTGCAATGGGAATAACGAGCACATTGCCCCTTAATACGTTGCTTCCGCCCTGGTCCCAAAGGGACAATTCCTTTGAAATTTCCGCATCGGCATCAATTCTGTTTTCAATGTGAAGAGTGCCGTAAACTGTGCGACCCGATGGGAACTTGTAGCAGATAAGGTTACCATAGCTGTCAGAAGCCAGCCAGCCCACGAGGTTTTCCTTGTTTGCAGGCACAAAGGGCATCATCAGAACAAGCTGTGCACCCTCACGGCCAAAGTCCTCTACGGAAAGAAGGTTGTAGTAGGGCACAACATCAATTGCGCTTTCACCACGATATTTTTCCTTTGCCTTCATCCACAAGTCTGAGTTGGAATAGAAAATTTCGGGGTCGCTCATGTGATAGCGAAGATACATTTCGCTTTGCACCTTGAACAAAAATTCGGGGTAGCGGATGTGTACGTTCAATTCCTCAGGCAATCCGCCCAACTTCATAACAGAGGGGTAAATTTTGTTATAGGTCATAACAATGGGATCGGTTTCGTCTGTTATGAAAACCTCAACCGTACCTTCATAGGCATCCACCACAGCCTTTGCGCTGTTACGGATGTAGTTGAAGTTTGAATATTTTTTTGAATAGGGCATCTGGTCAGTGTAGGTATATAAATCCACAATCCACTTAAGCTTGCCTTCATCATCAATAAGAATATAAGGGTCGGGGTCAAGTGCCATGAAGGGCACAGCCTTTTCAACTCTCTTTAAAATGTTTCTGTTTGTGAGAAGACGGCTGTCGGAATTTATATAGCCCGACACAAGCATTGTGTAGTCGCCGTTTTTAAGAGCAAACATAATACGGTTAAAAAGGTTCATTTCAATGCCCGACTTTTTGCCCGCATAATTGTTTTCAACATTTTCGTTGTTAAGTGCATAGTCAAACTCGTCAATGTCGGTGTTTACAATGCAGTAGCTGTTTGTTTTTTCGCCGTAATAAATTCTCGGCTCTAAAACCCGCGGTGCTCCCTCTTTACTTGTGATTGGCATGTCTTCAATTACAAAGTCGGGTTGACCTTCGCTGTTAACCGCATTTACCGGGTTCATGGTAATGCCGTAGCCATGGGTGTATTTAAAGGTTTTGTTTATATAGTTGTTTGCATTACTGTCAAGCTTTGTTGTGTCAATTTCTCTTACGGAAATGTTAACAGCGGTGTTTTTGCCGTTAATCGGGTATTCCACAATGTCAGAGTCGTTGAATACGTAATAGTTACGTATGCTCTTGGTGGAATTTAAAACCTCCTGCGTTGCCTGAGGGTCAGTAATGCGGATGTTATTTACAATGTCGCTTTTTTCTTCAAGGGTTTCCCTTGTAAGGCTTTCCTCAGCAGGGAAGGTGCGCTCGGTAACCTTATCGAGCTTAAAGCCGATTTTTGTATAATCGATATTGTGCTTTATATAGGGTGCTTCCAGGGTTGTTTCGTTAGGCTTAACGTGAAGCGCATCAACCACCTCAGCCACAATGTTAACCCCCAGAAGAAGCACCGGGAAAACAGCTATTGTTACAGCTGTTGCCACAAACTTTTTTCTGAAAAGGAAGAATGCCGCCACAGCCGCAAGAGCAAAAAGCAAGTAGGGTGCAAAGCTGTAGAAGGGCATTATAATTTTAACGTCGGTATAGCCTGCACCTGCATAGGTGTGGGTCTGGTCTAAAAGTATGCCCTGTGCCTTGAAGTAGTAGGTAAAGCCATACACAACACAAAGCACAATTGCATTTACTGCAAGGTGGAAGAACACACCGCCGTCGGTAAGTGTGCCCTTTACGTTTTTACCCTCGCCCTTTGCAAGAATTATGAAATATAAAATTAAGTTTACAAGCAATGCTAAGCCTAAAATTGCAATTACAATTTCCGAAGCATTCTGCAAGAAGGAGCGGTTAAAGAAGTAATAGCTCAAGTCCTTATTGAAAACAGGGTCTGTAATTCCCGAGTTAACCGAGTTTGTAAACATGAGAAATTTTCTTGCCAGAGGCTTTGAAAAAACAAATGCACCAAAAAGTGCCGCCAAAGCCGCCTCAAGAAAAACAAACTTACGTTTTAAAAGAAAGCTTACTTCACCGTTTATTCTTACCGCATTGCGCCTTACAACAAGAAGGTTTATTGCACCTGTTGCAAAAATAAGCACAAATGCCAGAAGAAACATTTCCACCTGAGCAAAAATGTCCTTAAAGAAAACAGTTGTGTATTCCGCGCCTATTTCACGTATTTCAATGTATTCGGTGTAGTAACCAAAAAAGCCAATCAAAGCAACAGCTAAAATCGCCGCTATTGTCACCGTTGGCACAAGCCATAATTTCTTTTTCAATTATACATTCCTCATTCCTTAAACCAGTACATCAGCCATTCCCGGTATTCATTGGCTGTGTCCCCGTACCTTAATAAAACAATGCGTCGGCAAAGCTGTCGGCATCAAATTCCTGCAAGTCGTCAATGCCTTCACCAACACCAACAAACTTAACAGGGATACCCAGCTTTTCGCGTATTGTAATTACAATACCGCCCTTTGCTGTACCGTCAAGCTTTGTTAAAACAATGCCTGTAATGTTTGCCGCATTGTTAAATTCCTCTGCCTGGTTAACCGCGTTCTGACCTGTTGTAGCATCGAGCACAAGTAAAACCTCTTTTCTTGCACCGGGAAGCTCGCGCTCAATAACGCGGTAAATCTTCCCGAGCTCGTCCATAAGGTTTTTCTTATTATGAAGTCTGCCCGCTGTGTCGCAGATTAAAACATCGGCACCCTTACTTCTGGCAGAAACACAGCCGTCAAAGATAACTGCGGCAGGGTCTGCGCCCTCCTGCAGGCGTACAATGCGCACATCGTTTCTTTCTGCCCATATTTCCAGCTGGTCAGCAGCAGCCGCACGGAAGGTGTCCGCAGCTGCAAGCACAACCTCCTTGCCGCTCTTTTTAAGGCGGGAAGCAAGCTTGCCTATTGTAGTGGTTTTACCAACACCGTTTACGCCTATAACAAGCACAACCGTAGGGGTTGTGTCGAGCTTGAGCTTGCTATCTTCGCTTCTTAAAATGTCGGCAACAATGTCACGGAGCTCTTTTCTTACCTCTTCCTCTTCGGTAAGCTTCTTTTCCTTAACTCTTTCACGAAGCCTTTCAACAATTTCAAGGCTTGTGCTCATGCCTAAGTCTGCAAGGATAAGTGCCTCTTCAAGCTCCTCATAAAAGTCCTCATCAATTTTCTTAAAGGACTTGAAAACCTCGCTGACCTTGTCTGAAATAGAGGTTCTTGTTTTGCCGAGGCCATCACGAAGGCGTGCAAAAAAGCCCTTCTTTTCCTCCTCGGGTGCTTCAATTTCCTCTTTTATTTCTTCAGCAACCGACTCAACCTTATCTTCGATTGCATCAGTTACTTCTTCAATCTTGTCACCAAGCTCTTCGATCTTTTCTTCAACTGCATCAGCTATTTCGTCGATTTTTTCTTCGACTGTTTCGACAATTTCCTCAACCGCTTCTTCTATCTGTTCCTTTTTCTTTTTCCAAAAAAGCATATTTTATCTTCCTTTCCATAGTTCTGCGCTCTGCACTCTGCATTCTGCACTTTTTTATACTTCCTCGTATTCCTTTACGTCCTTCAAGCTCATGCTTAAAAGCTTACTTACGCCCTTTTCCTGCATTGTTACACCGTAAAGCACATCAGCAGATTCCATAGTACCACGGCGGTGAGTAATAACAATGAACTGTGTTGTATCAACACGGTTACGCATATAGTTTGCAAAGCGGTAAACGTTTATATCGTCAAGTGCCGCTTCGATTTCGTCAAGCACAACAAAGGGCGAGGGCGAAACCTTCATAAGCGCAAAGAGCAATGCAATTGCAGTAAGTGCTCTTTCGCCACCTGATAAAAGGTTTATGGATAATAGCTTCTTTCCCGGAGGCTGCACTTCAATTTCAATACCGCTCTCCAATACATTTTCCTTGTCAAGAAGGGACACCGATGCTTTACCGCCACCGAAAAGCTCTATGAATATTTCACCGAAATAGGTATTTATAACCTTGAACTTTTCTTCGAATATGTCCTTCATGACAACAGTAATTTCACGGATGAGCTTTTCTAAGCTTACCTTGCCCTCTTCCATGTCCTTAACCTGACCGGAGAGGAATTCGTAACGGTCCTTCACCTCTTTATATTCTTCAATGGCATCAACGTTAACGTTACCAAGAGCTTTAATCTGACCGCGGAGCGAGGCAATGCGCTTCTGCGCCTCGGGAATTGAAAGCCCCGGAACATAGCATTCCTTTGCTTCGGAATAGGTCATTTCGTACTCGTCCCACAAGCGGTTTACGGCAGTTTCTATCTTATAGTCAATTTTGCTCTTGTCCCCCTCGAGCCTTACGTTTTCGTTCTGCAAGGAATAAATTGTGTCGTTAAGCCTTCTTATTTCGTCACGCAGAATGCCCACACGCTCGTCGGTGCCGCTCTTACCCTGTGCCTGTGCAAGAATAGCCGCTTCTATGCCGTTGATTTTTTCTTCAGACTCTGCCATGTCCTTTTCGCAAAGGGTAATTTCGTTTTTACAACGTGTAATGTTGTTTGCAATCATGTCCTTGGATGCCTCTTTTGCCCTGTTTTCAGCTTCAAGGTTTTCTATTCTTATTTTTGTAAGGTTAAGCCTTTCCTTAATAAGGTCAATGTCCTTTTCTGCGCTTGTAACGTCCATTCTCTTTTCGAACAAACGTGAAGATGCCTCGTCCTTACGGCTCATGGCTTCGCTCAAGGCCTTCTGCTTTTCGTTAAGCTCTTCCTCTGCTTTTTCAAGCGCCTTCTTTACATTTTCCTTTTCAAGTGCATATTCGTGCTTTAAGGTTTCGTTGTTTGCAATTTTATATGCAATTTCTTCCTTTTCCTTTTCAAGGCGAAGAAGGCGTTCCTTTTCTTCGTTAAGGCGGTTGTCAACCGCGTTCTTTTCTGCCACAAGACGGGATAAGGCAATGTCCTTTTCAGAAAGAATGCCTCTGGCATCCTCTCTTCTTTCTGCAACCTCATGAGCCTTATCCATCAAGTCTTCAATTGCATCCTCAGCCTTATCTGAAAGAGAGTTGAGTCTTTTTACTTCCTTCTTAAGCTCTTCAATTTCTTCTTCTCTGCCAAGCACGCTGGAGGCACGGTTCATGCTACCGCCCGTAATTGAACCACCGGGCTGGAACACTTCGCCTGTGAGGGTAACTATCTTGAACTTATAACGATAGCTCTTTGCAAGGCGGATGGCGTTGTCCTGGTTGTCGGTTACAACAACTCTGCCTAAACGCGACTCAACGGTATTGTCCAGAAAAGCCTCTCTTTCAACCAAATCTGCCGCAATGCCGATAACGCCCTTTTCCTTAAGAATTTTGCCTTCGCCCTCAAGCCTTCTCTTTTCCTGGCTTGAAAGAGGCAGGAAGGTAACACGGCCTAATTTATTTTCCTTTAAGAAGTTAACAGCCTGTTTTGCGTCCTGCTCGTCAGGCACAATAACGTTCTGCATTGCACCGCCCAATGCCACCTCAATAGCGGTGGAATATTCCTTGGGCACCACAATAAGCTTCGAGAAAATGCCTGTTATCTTACCTGAATATCTGCCCGACTTATGAGCGTTTATAAGGTCCTTTACACTTCTCTGGTAGCCCTCAAGTGCTCTTTCCATTTCTTCGAGCATCTTAAGTCTGCCCTGCTTTTCACCGCAAAGAGAGCTGAGGCGGTTAAATTCGTCCTTCTTTTCGTCAATTTCGCGGTTTATTTTTTCGCTTTCACCATTGGATTCGGAGAACACCTTTTCGGCGTTTTCACGTGCACGCTTTGCCTCGGCAATATCCTTTTCAAGCCTTGCCGATTCTATTGCCATTCTTCTTTCACCGTCACGTGACTGGGTAATGTCAACCTCAATGGAGAAACGTCTTGTTTCGATGCTTTCCTTTAAAACCTCCAAGGAAGCGCTCTTTGTGTCGGCCTCACTGAGCGTACGCTCCATTTCGCGGATTTTGCTGCGAACCTGCTCAAGTGCAACACCCTTCTGTGCCATGTCGTCACTTACAACAGCGCCTGCCGCTTCCATCTTCAGAAGCTCCTCGTTAAGCCCTCTGAGCTTTTCAACAAGTTCGCTTTCTTCCTTCTTTATATCTTCAATGCTCTTTTCACCCTCTGCTATAAGGCGCTCATTTGCGCCCATTTCAGCTTCGATGGAAAGAATGTTTGTTTTGTAGTTTTCAATGTTATTTGTTAAAAGCTTTATATTATTTGCGTGGTTATTGTGCTCGTCCTTAGCCTTGTCCAGTTCTTCGCGGAGCGCCGAGGTTTTTTCGTCATTTTCACGCATTAATGCGTAAAGAGCATCGCTTTCCTTTTCTGCATCTGCTAAAAGCTTCTTTTCCTTTTCCAAATCCTCTGAAGCAAGCTTTATAAGCTCGTCATACTTTTTAACCTCTTCACGGTTTTTGTCGATAATGTCAACAGAGGCACTCACTTCAATGCCCTTAAGCTCTTCACGAAGGTCAAGATATTTTCTTGCCTTTTCGCTCTGGCGCTGCAAGGGACCAACTCTGCCTTCAAGCTCATTTAACACGTCGCGCACTCTTACAAGGTTGTCCTCTGTTTTTTCAAGCTTTCTTTCCGCCTCGTCCTTACGGTGGCGATACTTTGAAATACCTGCCGCTTCTTCGAAAACCTGACGGCGGTTTTCAGCCTTTGCAGAAAGAAGCTCGTCTATTCGGCCCTGGCCTACAACGCTGTAGCCTTCTCTGCCTAAGCCTGTGTCCATGAAAAGCTCATGAATGTCCTTTAATCGCACCTGTGCACCGTTAATAAGGTATTCGCTTTCACCGCTTCTGAAAACTCTTCTTGTAACGGCAATTTCGTTAAAGTCCGACTGGAAAAAGTGGCTTTCGTTGTCGAGCACCAATGTAACCTCTGCAAAGCTAAGCTGTTTTCTCTTCTGGGTGCCGTTAAAAATAACGTCCTGCATGTTGCCGCTGCGAAGGCTCTTTGCGCTCATTTCGCCCATAACCCACCTGAGAGCATCGGAAATGTTGCTCTTACCTGAGCCGTTGGGGCCTACAATGCCTGTAACGCCTGCGCCAACTTCAATTATTGTTTTGTCTGCAAAGGACTTGAACCCCTGCAGTTCAACACGTTTTAAATACATTATTCCACCTACTTATGTAGTTTTTTCTTAAAAATATTCCAGTTTATACTATATCTATATTATTATACCTTGAAATCCGTAAAAATTCAAGGTATAATTTATTCAAACGGTCAGGAGGTATGAAGATGATTAAATTTGAAAACAACTATTTCTTCCTTGAAGGCAAGGATATAAGCTACATATTCCGCGTTGGCAAGGGCGACTATTTAGTTCATTGCTACTTCGGCAGAAAAATAAAAGCACACCCCACAGCAATTGTTCCCGAAAGGTTTTACTGCTGGCATTCCTGGGGCGAGGACGGCGTTAAGCTTGACGAAATTGCTCAGGAGGCGCCTACTTACGGCCATACAGACCTTCGAAAGCCCATGGTGTCCTTTGGCGATAAAATTTCTGTTTTAAAATATAAAGGGCACGAAATTTACAAGGGTAAAAAGGAGCTTTCCAATCTCCCGTCCTCTATCGATGCAGCAGGCGATGCCGAAACGCTTGAGGTTACCCTTTACGATAGCTTAAATAACATTGAAGTGAAGCTTTTCTATACGGTTTTTGAATCTATGAATACCATTGCCCGCCATGTTGAAATTACCAACAGAGCCGAGGGCAGTTTAAAGATTGATTCTGCCTACTCCATGAGCATCGACTTTGAGCATTCCGATTTTTGCGAAACCCATTTTGCAGGCAGATGGGGCTTTGAAAGAGAAAAGGTTACCTCCCCTGTTGTGCGCGGCACACTGGACATTAACAACGCAAGAGGTGGCTCAGGTCACTTTATGAACCCCTATGTTTGCCTCCACTCGCCCGATGCAACAGAAAAGCACGGCGATGTATATTCCTTCATGCTTGTTTATTCGGGCAACCATTCCACAGTAATTGACACCGACCAGAGAATGCGCACCCGTATTATGCAGGGTATTAACCCCTTTGGCTTTGAATGGAATTTAAAAAAGGACGAAACCTTTACCTCGCCTGAAAGCCTTATGACCTTCTCCCACCAGGGCTTTGGCGGCATGAGCAGAAGTTTGCACACCTTCATAAAGGAAAATATTGTGCGCGGCTACTGGAAGGGCAAGGAGCGCCCCATTCTCATAAATAACTGGGAAGCCACCTACATGAACTTCAACGAAGAAAAAATACTTTCCATTGCATCCTTAGCAAAGGACTTGGGCATTGAGCTCTTTGTTCTTGACGATGGCTGGTTCGGCAAACGAAATAACGACAACTGCTCCTTAGGCGACTGGTACGTTAATTATGACAAGCTCCCCTCGGGCATTGAGGGCTTAGCTGAAAAGGTAACAAACCTTGGCATTAAATTCGGCTTATGGTTTGAGCCCGAAATGGTTTCACCCGACAGCGATTTATATCGTGCTCATCCCGATTGGGCTATTCACGCCCATGGCTTAAAGCCTGCAGAGAGCCGCAACCAGCTTGTGCTTGACCTTACAAAAAAAGAGGTGCAGGACTACGTAATCGAAAGCGTTGTATCCATACTTAAAAAGGCTAAGATAAGCTACGTTAAGTGGGACTATAACCGCTACATTACCGACATGCCCCGCGCAGGCTACAACCACGAATACACAATAGGCATGTATCGTGTAACAAAAGAAATTACCGAGGCTGTTCCCGAGGTGCTCTTCGAAGGCTGCAGTGGCGGCGGTGGCAGGTTTGATGCAGGCATACTTTGCTACATGCCACAAATATGGACAAGCGATAATACCGACCCCATCGAAAGAGTGTACATTCAGTACGGCACAAGCTTCGGTTACCCCACAAGTACAATGGGAAGCCATGTTACCGCATCCCCTAACCATTACACAGCACGTAAACCAAGCATGAAAACCCGTGGCGACATTGCTCTCTCGGGCAACTTCGGTTATGAATTGGATATTACAACCCTTCCGCAAGCCGACCTTGATGCAATCAGACTTCAGGTTGAAGAATGCAAAAAAATCCGTTCACTTGTACAGTATGGCGATTTTTACCGCCTCATGGACCCCTTTAATGGCAACATCGGTGCATGGCAGATTGTAAATGAGGACAGGAGCGAAAGCTTCTTCTGTGCTGTACGTATTATGTTCAAGTCAAACGTGTACTTCCCCATAATAAAGCTGGATGGTCTGGAAAGCGGAGCACTTTATAAAGATGAGCACACAGGCAATGTTTATTCTGCCGATGAGCTCATGCACCGTGGAGCGTTTATAGATTTTCCTCACGGTGACTTTGTAACCTATACAATGCATCTTATAAAGCTTTCGGAAAATCTATAAACAAGGAACACCGTTTGCGGTGCCCGACATCAACATCCCTTCGGTTGTTGCTTGTCGACCGCAGCACAACCCTGCACCCTCACTTAATCGTCCGCAGGACGCGTTCGGGTTCGGTTCCTCACGGTGACTTTGCAACATATACTATGCACCTTAAAAAAATATAATTTTTTTCAAAAAGTACTGGATTTTTTCTCAAAATGGGTGCATAATATACCTAATACATAAACAGGAGATGTTTTTAATGGAACTTAAAATTACAAAAACAACTGCCCCCAAGGCAAAACCCGTGGATGAGAATAACCTTCCCTTCGGTAAAACCTTTACCGACCACATGTTAATTATTGACTATACAGAAGGTATCGGCTGGCATGACGGCCGCATTGTGCCCTACGGTCCTATCGAAATGGACCCTGCCACAACAACACTTCACTACGGTCAGGCGGTATTTGAGGGCTTGAAGGCATATCGTTGCCCCGACGGCAAAATCAGAATGTTCCGTCCCGACAGAAACATGGCTCGTCTTAATGTTTCCAACGATCGCTTGTGCATTCCTCAGATTGACGAAGAAGAATTCACAAAGGCTGTTATGGAATTGGTAAACGTTGAACGTGACTGGGTGCCCTCTGCTCCCAACACCTCCCTTTACATCCGTCCCTTTATTTTTGCAACAGATGTGTTCTTGGGTGTTCACCCCTCTCATACATACAAGTTCATGGTTATTCTTTCTCCCGTAGGTCCCTACTACGCAGAAGGCTTAAACCCTGTTAAAATTTATGTTGAAGACGAATACGTTCGTGCAGTACGTGGCGGTATGGGCTTTGCAAAGGCTGCAGGCAACTACGCTGTATCTCTTAAGGGCCAGGTTGTTGCAGGCGAAAAGGGCTATTCTCAGGTTCTCTGGCTCGATGGTATTGAAAGAAAATACATTGAAGAAGTTGGTGCAATGAACATTTTCTTCAAGATTAATGGCGAGGTTGTTACACCTGCGCTCAACGGCTCCATTCTTCCCGGCATCACACGCGACAGCGTTATCAATGTGCTTAAGAGTAAGAATATTCCCGTTAGCGAAAAGAGAATTTCTATCGACGAAATTATTGCCGCATACGAAAACGGCACACTTGAAGAAGTGTTCGGCACAGGCACAGCAGCTGTTATATCCCCTGTTGGCGAGCTTTGCCACAAGGGCAAGAAGATGGTTATCAATAACGGTGAAATCGGAGAGGTTTCTCAGATGCTTTACGACACAATCACAGGCATTCAGTCAGGTGTTATTGAAGATAGCTTCAATTGGACCCGTATTGTTGAATAACTTAATTTAACATGTTAAGAGAGCACAAAAAATTCATATTTTTTGTGCTCTCTTTTTGTGGACATTTACTTAAAGATATGATATAGTTATTGTGTGTGACTTTATCATTTATTTTTTAGGAAGAATTGACATGAAACTTAAACATATAAGGCTTTATTCACTGCTTATATTAATAATACACCTATTTTCTCTCATGCCTGTTTTTTCCTTTGCAGCAGAGGGCGAAGTGCTGTTTGATTTTTCCTTCGAGGAGGACAATTCGGCAGACAGCTGGCTTGGCGGCATAAGGGACGAAAACTGTGCTTATGAAGGCAATTGGGGGCTTCAGGTTTCAAACCCTTACGGTGACGAAGCAGCAGGTGTTTTAGACCACATTCTGGAATACAACGATTTCGTGCACCTTACAGAGGGCGAAATTTTCACCTTCACGGCCTATGTAATGAACCCCTTTGCAGAAAATGAAACAGAGCCTGCAGCTTCGGCTTATATAGGCCGAAACGGCACCGAGCTTTTCATTGACATTTCGTCAGTTGGCTTTAACTGGGGCTTTGTAAGCGCAAGCTTTATGGCAACAGAGGACATGCATGTGCCTCTTGTTATAACCCTTGAAGAGGGCGATGGGGACATTGGCTTTTTCATGGACAACATAACCATTTTTCATGAAACACGCGTGCCCAAGCGCACTGAGCTTGAGGGTGCCGACAATGTGTTTGTTCCTGAATCGGGCTTTACAGATTATCGCTACAACCTTGTAACCTACGATGCTGAGGGCTTACCCATTAACATTCTTATAAACAATCCCGATGTTTCGGTGGAAAACCTTCCCGAAGGGGTTGAGTTTTTTGAAGAGGAAAGCCTTTTAAGGGTTTTTCCCGAGGCACATGAAGGCGAAAGCTTCACCCTAACCTACTCAGCTTCTGTGGGCAGTGAGGTTAAGAAAATATCGAAAACAATTTCCACAACAAAAAACCTTCTTTCTGACCCGACCTTTTCAAAGGGCGAGGAAAACTGGGTTTCAGAGGGCAACATTTACTATGTTGACGACATGGTTGCTCTCTATGCCGAGGAAGATGGCGATTGGGGAAAATACACCAGCATAACATACACAAAGCAGCTGCTTCTTCTGGCAGGTAATATGTATGTATTCAGAGCAGATGTAGGCAGCGATGAAAGCTACCAGTCCTCCTCTGTTTACATTTCAAACCTGTCCTTTGCCGATTCGGGCTATGCTGAAATTAATATAACGGGCATAGGCGGCGAATGGAGCAACGTAACAAGTGCTTTCACCATTGCCGACACAGGTCTTTACGACCTTACCATCAATCTTTATGCACCCTCGGAAAGACCCATTTATATCGACAATGTATACCTGGGTGCCGAAGAGGAGGCTCCCACCTCCATTTCGGTTCATGCACCCGGGCACATACAGCTTCCGTCAAATTCTGTAACACTTCCCTGCTATGCTGCAATAAGAAACCAGCTTGGCGAAGAAATGACAGAATACGAAGCAATGATAAAGGTTTACCCTGAGGATGAGGGTGTAACACTTGAGTACGGCACCATAACCGTTTCTTCAAATGCAAAAAATGGTGACTATGTTATCGAAGCTATTTTCGATGACCTTGTAACAACCCACACTCTTACCGTAAGCGATAACGCTGTAGGTGATGGCGGTTTTGAAGAAAAGGCCCCCGACGAATGGTGGACATCTTCCGACGGCTCATCCTTTTCAATTATTGACTACGACGGCGACAAGGCAGCACATGTTTTCACTCCCGATTCTTCTTGCCTTGTAATAAACAACTCCTACATGGAGCTTGCAGAAAACGAATATTACGTATACACGGCTGCGGCAGGCTATGGTGACGCAACTGTAACAGCCTTTATTGCCGATGTTATTTCGGGCGAATATGTTCCCTTTGCACAATACAACCCCGCAGAGGATGCACGTATCCCCTTCAGTGTTGACAGCACTATCATAGGAAGGCTTGTGCTCCATATTGAAGCTGAAGGCTCTGTAGGTCTTATCTTTGACGATATTGCCATTGAAAAAGCCGAGCTTACGGTCTTTGATGTTACCACAACAGGCGGTGAATACGGTGATTTTATCCGTGGCAGCTACAGCTATTACAACAACATGACCACATCAGCAGATGCCGACATAAGCACAACCCGTTGGTACATTTCTTCAAGCTATGACGGAAGCTATGTTCCCATCGGTGTGCCTAATCAGGACTATCTTGAGTTTACGCCGGATATGGCAGGGCAGTTCATAGTTTACGAGGTAACTCCCATCTGTGCTTATTCGGGCCTCGTAGGTGACAGCGTACGCTCACTTCCTTTGGAAATAAGCCGCAGTGAGCAGGAGGGCACAGGCGAAACGGTTACAATAAGCCCCATGACCCCCATTGAGCTCGAAACGGTTAAGGAGCACCCCTTCCGTGACATAACAGCCCATTGGGCGGAGGGTATGATAGCCTCCCTTGCAAACTCAGGTGTAATTTCGGGCAGAAGCACAACACAGTTCGTTCCCGATTATTACGTAACCCGTGCAGAATTTACGACCATGGTTGCACGTGCCTTTTCACTGGTGTCTGTACCTTATTCCGGCAAGTTTGACGACATAACGGGCAACGAATGGTACGCAGGCTGGGTAGAGGCTGCATACATGCGAGGCATAATAGAAGGTGTTGACGAAAAAACCTTTGCTCCCAACGAGCGTATTACACGCGAGCAGATGAGCACAATTTTATACCGTGCCTATCTCCTTGCAGACGGTCCCCTGCCTTACGACATGCCCCTTACCTACTACGACAGCTTTATGATAAGCCCCTGGGCAGAGGAAAGCGTTAAAAACTGCACTAACCTTAACATCCTCACAGGAAAAGAATCGCACCTTTTCAAACCGCAGGATTTTGCCACACGTGCAGAAGCGGCAGCGTGTCTGTACCGCACATTAAAGAGTTTTTATTAAAATTTTTAATAAAGGAAGGAAGAAGAAAATGAAAAAAACAATCTCCATTCTGCTTGTAATGCTCATGGCATTTTCAAGCGTGTCTGCTCTTGCAGCAGGAGTGTCTGTGTCAGTTGATGGCACAGTTATTACCGACAAGGGCTACCACAAGGGCTACAAAACATTTGCTCCCTTAGGCGAACTTGATGGCTCAGATTCAACAGAAGAAACAGCAATCCGTGATTATTTCGAAGACAAAGGCAATTTCGTTGGCTGGGACCAGGAAGGTCAGAGGGTTTTAGTTGCATCCCAGGCTTTCGGCAACTACTACCGCCTTGTCAACAAGGCAACAGGCAATGTAATTGTAGCAGAAGGCTACGACAAAGAAAACCTTGCCGCAATCGTAACAGAACCCTTCGATTACTACAACCGTGATCAGGTGTTCCGTTTTGCAAAAATCAACGACACACAGGGCTACTTTGTAAACATGCTTTCGGGCCGTTCACTTGACGTTCCCGATGCAAAGACAGAAGAAGGCATTCAGCTCATTCAGTACACATATTACTCTAACATTCAGCAGAAGATGACTCTTACAAGTGCAGGCGACGGCTACTACACAATCACACCTGCTCACTGTGACATGGTCCTTACAGAAAAGGACGGCAAGGTTATCCAGGCAGCTGATAAGGAAAGCGACAACGCAAAGTGGAAGCTTGAATTTGTATCCGCTCCCATTCTCTCCATTCTTTCCGAAACACCCGGCTATAAGCTTTTAGACGAAAGATTACAGCGAGCAGCCGATGAATACTTCACAGACAAAATCTGGATTACTCAGCAGGCAATGGCAAACGCTGAAAACAAGTTTGCATCTGCCGATTACTTAAACCTTTCTGCAGAAGAACAGGCAAACCTCATTAAGGATGCTCTTACATGGACAGCAAGCTATCAGGTAGGCGGCACACTCGCCTCTGACCATGTGGCAAAATATGAAATTGTAAAGAAAACCTACGACGAAGCCTTCGATATCTGGCGTGGTCACAGATGCCCCTGCTGGCTCTACGAGGTTGAAATGGAAGGCGACGCGCCCGGTCAGGTGCACAAGTTTACATTCGTAAGCAACGAAGAAGACGTTCCCATGGTTGAACGCTCCATCGAAGCAATTGCAAGAACACCCTATGCTATCCGTCAGTATGTGCATTGGCTCTACTGGAAGGCAGGAGACGGTGCTAACAGCTTTAACGGCGGCGGTAATGCTATCTGGATCCGTCTTAACTACGAACCGGCTACAAGCCAGCAGATTACAAGCACACTCTGTCATGAGCTTGGTCACATCTTAGACAGTAACGTGCTTCCCGATAACAACGTATGGAGCTATGCAGAATCTCTCGACGCTATTCCGATTTCCGGCTATGGTGCAACAAACCAGGCAGAAGACTTGGCAGAATTCAATAAGCTCTTCTTCATGAGCCGTGACACAGAAGCATTCCAATATCTCGAACAGATTTACCCCAACCGTTCAAATGTTCTCCGCGGCATGCTCTACCGTGCAGACAAGGAATACTTTGCAGAATATGAAAAGTACGAAAAGTGCATTACAGATATCGAAGCAATTCTTGCCAAGAAGACAGAAGGCTCTGTAGCAGCAGAAATTGACGATTCTATGTACTACAGCGTTAAGGATGTAGAAACAGGTAAGGTATGGACAGTTACAGATGCATCCCTGGACAACGAGGTTCCCGTTATCCTTGCCGACTATGAAGAAGGCAACGCTTCGCAGCTTTTCGCAATTGAAAAAACAAGCGACACAATCCGCTTCTTCCCCAAGCACTCAGGCTCTTCACTTCAGCTTGATGACTCAGGTCTTCCCAACAAAACAATCAATCAGTACGGCGGCACATGGGCTATCAACGAACAGTTTGCAGTTTACAAGGCAGAGGGTGGCTACACCTTTGAAAGCGAAAGATATTCTCTCTCCATCGATGTAAAGGGCAACAACCTTGTTTCAGGCATTGAAAACCAGGGTAAGGTATTTGAGCTTGTAGCAGTTGAAAAGAATAACTCTAATCTTGACTACACAATCAAGGTAAACGGAACAGATAAGTATCTTGGTGCAGTTGACAATGCTGCAAACTACCTGTTTGTAAATGCAGTTGACGAAGCTTCAGCATGGAAGATAAAGGACATGGGCGAAGGCATATGCACCCTTGTCTACACAAAGGAAGGCACACTTATCGACATTCTCGACCTTTCCACAGACCCCGGTAAGGCAGCAATCCTCTGGAGCGCTACAGGAGCCGACAACCAGATGTTTGTAAAGGAAGAGGTAGACGGCGGCGTAATGTTCAAGGCCGTTCATTCCGGTCTTTACCTTACAGTTAACTCCGACAATTCCGTTACACAGGAAGCAAAGGACGCAGCTAAAAATCAGGTATTTACAATAACAGCAGCAGAATAATTTTCAACACAAAAAAAGGACCATTGTTTGGTCCTTTTTTGTGTGTCAGCTGCTTTTTCACTGCTATAGCGCAAGCGTTCATTCTGCATTCTGCGCTCTGTATTCCGCACTCATATAAATTCCCTTTTTTTGCAATATTCAAGCACTGCATCCATTTCCTTTGACACCCATTTGTTTTTATGGTACAAAAGCTGCTTCCATACTTCAATTTCAAAGCCCTCAACCTCAAGATATTTAAGCTCACCCTTTTTAACTCTTTCCTCTGTTACATAGTCCGGCAAAAGACCTATGCCTACCCCCTGCTTAATTATTTCGCAGATAATGTCGGTATTGCCCGTTTCCAGCACAGGCTTAATCTCTAAGGATTTTTCGCTCAGCTTTTCTTCAAAAATGCGGGTATAGCTCATTCCGTTTTCAGTAAGCACAAAGGGGCAGTTTATAATGTCTTCTATTTTCACCTTATCTTTATAAGGGCTCTCGGGCGATGTAATAAAGTGAACTCCCACCCTTTCCTCCTTGGCAATAATATAGTCTGTGTCGTAAATGTGGCTGTCAAGGGTAAGTATCATGTCGACCTCGTTGTGGTCAACCATTCTGAGCATTTCGCTTGTGCCGGCCTCAATAACCTTTAAGGTAATGCCGCTGTTATGCCTGTAAAAGTCGGCATAGTTGTTTTTAAGCATATTTTTACAAAGGCTCGATGCCGTAGCAAGTGTAACATGACCCATGGGGGCTTTTTTATCTGTCATCCCCTCCTTTAATTCATCGGTCATTTTCTTAACGGTGTGAGCATAATCAAGAAGCTCCCTTCCCTTTTTTGTAAGAGCAACCGAATGGTTTATGCGTTCAAAAAGCTTACATTCAAGCTCTCCCTCCAGCTGCTTTATCTGAAAAGAAACAGTGGATTGAGTGTAGCCTAAAGCCTGAGCCGCTTTTGTGAAGCTGTTCATTTCCGCCACATATATAAATGTGGTTAAATTTTTAATATCCATAGCCATTCTCCTCGCATCGAATTTTTCGATTGTTTTCACAAATATTATCAATTTGACTTGTTATGCAACATAGTATATACTGTTTTTGTTAAAATTTCAACAGAAAGGATAAGGAAAATGGAAATTTTTAAGAATATTATCGATTTCATTTACTACATCTTCTCCGATGCCTCATTTATTACGTTCACCCTCCCCGGCGGACTTTCAATAGGCATCCCGCTTTTAGCAATTCTCTTAATCCCCACAGGCATTTATTTTACAATTAAAACAAAATGCCTTATTGTACGTTTCTTTCCGGAAATGCTCCGCATAACACTTGAAAAAAAGGCCTCCTCTGACAAGAACAGCCTTTCAGGCTTGCAGGCGCTTATTGTATCTACCGCAACAAGAGTAGGCATGGGCAACCTTTTAGGTGTTGTAGCAGCCATTGCATTTGGTGGTGCAGGTAGCGTTTTCTGGATGTGGGTTACAGCCCTTTTAGGCACCTCTACAGCCTACATAGAAGCAACACTTGCACAGCTTCATAAAGAAAAAGACCCCCTCTATGGCGGTTTCCGTGGGGGTCCTGCTCAGTATTTGCATGCGCTTTTCGCAAAGGCACAGGGCAAGAAGAAGTCTGTTATTGCAATACTCTTTGCAATAAGCGCACTTCTTTGCTGGGGCGGTATAAGCCAGGTTATCGGCAACAGCGTTGCATCCGACTTTAATTCCACCTTTAATATCAACCCCTTGTACACATCAATTGCGCTTGTTTTAATCAGTGCTGTTATTGTGCTTCGTAAGAACACAACTGTAAAGGTGCTCGATGTTATCGTGCCTGTTATGGCTGTAATTTATTTTTTTGCAACAATTGTGTTCATGGTTATTAACTTCCAGGCTCTCCCCGGTGTATTTGAAAGAATTTTTGCCGAAGCCTTTGGTTTGAGACCTGCTGTAGGTGGCACTTTGGGTGCAGTTATATCCATGGGTGCACAGCGTGGCTTATTCTCTAACGAGGCAGGTAGTGGCTCTGCTCCCTGTGCGGCAGCTGCAGCTGATATCGACCACCCTGTCAAGGGCGGACTTTTACAGGCATTTGGTGTGTTTATCGATACAATCGTTATCTGTACATGTACTGCAATGCTCGTACTTATTGCAAACCCTGCTCAATCCGGCGACCCTGCTGTTATGCTTAACGAAGCAATGAACTTCCACATGGGCTACGCAGGCGAAGTATTTATGTCTGTTGTTTTGTTCCTCTTCTGCATTTCCACCTTCTTAGGTGTGCTCTTCTATGCAAGAAGCAACGTTGCCTACCTCTTTGGCGACAACTGGACAAGCCAGACACTTTACAAGTTTTTTGCACTTGCAATGCTCTTTATGGGCGGTCTTTCCACCGCGGTAGACACATGGCATCTTGCGGACATAGGCATTGCACTTATGACAGTTTTCAACCTCATTGCACTTTTCCCCATGGCTAAGGAGCCTCTCAGAATGCTTAAGGAATACAAAAAAAGCAAATAAATAATTGATTTTAAAAGCCTTTGAGAATATAATGTTCTCAAAGGCTTTTTTATAGGAGGATATATTATGAAAGTATTATTAGTTAACGGCAGCCCCCACCTTAAGGGCTGTACATACACCGCACTCAACGCTGTTGCAAAAGCCCTTAATGAGGACGGCGTTGAAACAGAAATTATAAACGTTGGCAAAACAAACAGCGGCTGCATGGGCTGCGGCTACTGCTATAAGGAAGGCAAGTGTGTAAATAATTCCGACTGCGTAAACGAGGTTATTGCACGCCTTGATGAATTCGACGGCTTTGTTTTTGGCTCTCCCGTGCACTATGCTTCCGCATCCGGTGCAATTACATGCTTTATGGATAGGCTTTTTTATGCAGGCAGTAAAAGCTTAAAGTATAAAGTAGGTGCAACAGTTGCATCTGCACGCCGTGGCGGTACAACAGCAACCCTTGACCAGTTAACAAAGCACCTTACCATTTCTTCTATGCCCGTTGCTTCGTCTTCCTATTGGAACATTGTGCATGGCTCTACTCCCGAGGATGTTTTAAAGGACGAAGAAGGCATGCAGACAATGCGCAACTTAGGCCACAATATGGCATGGCTCTTAAAGTGCATCGAGCTTGGTAAGGAAAACGGCATTCCTCACCCCATTCCGGAATCAGGCAACAGAACAAACTTTATAAGATAGACAACGTAATAGTAAATCCAACTTAATATCACTTAAGCCGCGTTTTTGAGCGTTTTGTATCCTGACTGGCAAAAATTGCGAGTATCAGTTCCCTTATCTTGCGAGCAATTTCAGCCCGATTAGGTCGCTGAGTGCGAGCCTTGGAGGGCGGTGACACAAAAGGGACAAAACGCGAAAAAACAAAACCCACCAAGCGTATATCTGTCGCTCCTTTATAATCTCCGCCCCTGCGAGGCCGTTTGGGGTCCGGGGAATTGTCAAGTGTGACTTGGTTTACAAAATGTCCGAGGACATGGTTTACACTTTTTCGGTTGCCCTTGGGTCATTTTCTATAAGATACGCTGTTTTAGAAACGAACTTCTTTTCATCAACATTTATTCTTGCAATCT
>JAFQLL010000069.1 GCA_017414645.1 Clostridia bacterium
AGATTGCAAGAATAAATGTTGATGAAAAGAAGTTCGTTTCTAAAACAGCGTATCTTATAGAAAATGACCCAAGGGCAACCGAAAAAGTGTAAACCATGTCCTCGGACATTTTGTAAACCAAGTCACACTTGACAATTCCCCCACACCCCTTAAACCGGCCTCGCAGGGGCGGAGATTTCACCGACGTGGCTCTATGTAATTTGTGTGGGTTTTGTTTTTTCATGTTTTGCCCCTTTTGTGTCACCGTTTTCAAAGGCACGCACTCAGCGACCTGAGAAAACTGAAATTGCTCGCAAGATAAGGAAACTGATACTCGCAATTTCTGCCAGTCAGGGGCAAAACCTTCAAAAACGCTACAAGGTGAAATAAATGTAACTTTGCTTTTTTAGTTGATAGTTCATTTGCAAACTAAAAACGAATGCAACTCGCATCCGCTTTTTTGTTTAATTATTCTTTTACACCAAGCTTAAGCTCGTCCGCATAGCCTTTCATGGCTTCGATGCAGATTGCCGCAACCTCTTTAACCTCCATATTGAGCATTCCGCAAGCCTTTTTAATAAGCTCACGGTCACATCTTGCAGCAAACTTTTTGTCCTTGAACTTTTTCATAAAGCTTGATGGCTCCATGTCGGTTATGCCCATGGGGCGCATTCTTGCCGCCGCCTGGATAATGCCTGTAAGCTCGTCCACCGCATAGAGGGCTTTTTCCATGTTTGTAATGGGCTCAACATCGTTTATGGTTACATAGCCGTGTGCCAAAATTGCACGGATTTCGCTATCCTCAAGCCCTGCTTCCTTAAGAGGCTTCTCGGTATGTAAAAGGTGCTCCTCGGGGAACTTTTCGTAGTCGTAATCGTGCAGGTAGCCTATTGCCTTCCAAAGCTCCGTGTCTTCACCAAAATGCTTTGCCAACCCTTCCATTGCAGCCATTACGTTTTTTGCATGTAAAAACAAATGCTCCTCGGTGGTTGTTTGGCTAAGTAGCTCCTTTGCTTTTTCTAAAGTAAGCATGTTAATCTCTCCTGTCATTGCATTAAAATTAATGGAGAAAATCGTATACGACGATTTTCAACCGAAACTATTCACTCTTCATTTATCAGGGGTGTGTAGCCTGTTTTTTCAATAAGCTTCTGCCCTTCCTCGCTTTGTATCCATTCTAAAAGCTTAAGTGTATTTTCGCTTGGGTTGCTTCTTGTTACGGCGTAGAAATTGCCTGCTATGGGATAGGTTCCATTTTCAATGTTTTCTAAGCTTGGCTCAATTCCGTTTATTTTAAGAAGCTTTATCTGGTTGTTTTTAACCATTTCGGTTGAATAGAACCTGAAGGAATAGCCTATTGCGTTTTTGTAGTTTTTATAGTCGGCTGTGCGGCTTATTATGCCACCCATGCCGTCAACAACGTCTTCCTTTTGTGGCTCAGCTAAGCTTTTGCCTGCCATGAGCTTTATAAGGGTTGACTGGCTGCCGCTTCCCTCTTCGCGCTGGAAAGCACGAATTTCGCCTAAGCCGTTAACACCAAGCTCGCTCCAATCCTTTATTTCGCCGGAATATATTTTCTGCACCTGCTCTAAGGTTATATCCTCTATGGGATTTTTGCTGTTTACAAAAAACACAAAGGCCTCGTTGCCGATGGGTGTGTACATAAGCTCAACACCGCTGTCGTAAGCGAATTGGTCCTGCTCCTTGCTGGGGGATGCAACAAAAATGATGTCCGCCTCACCTGTTACAATTTTGCCGTAGGCGTTGGAGGTTGTGGTGCAGGTAACGTATTCGTTATTGTGATAATTTTCAACATTGCCCTTTTCGTCGAAGAAAATGTCCTTAGGATAAACCGCCTTTGCAAAGGCTGCATAAACGGGGTAAAGTGCTGTTGCACCGTCCATTTTAGGCAAGTTGTCACTTAAAAGAAGCGATGCTTCCTTGTCAAGAGAGGCTGTTTTTGAATTGTATTCGTAGGGGGTGTAATCATAGAGCACGCTCCGCCCTTCCCCCACTGTGGGGATGGAATTTATGTATGCCTTGTGTGAATATATAACACCAAGGGGCAATGCACTTAAAAGGAGAATTACACTAAGGGGAATGTACCACTTTTTCTTTTTAATAAAGCCCCAGATTATGCCAAGAAGCAAAACTGCTATAGCAGCACACAGCACAGGCGCACATATTACAACAAGAATATTAGCCGAGGAAAATGCCGCAACTATAAATGCGTACAGCACCATAAAAGGTGTTAAAACAACTATCGACAGAGTGAGCATTATTTTACCCATATACCTGGTTTTGGGAACAATGAGCATTACAACAGCGGCTACAAGGTACAATAAACAAAGTAAAGTTGACATTACATTCCCTCCTTATAAAAGACACTTTTTGTAAATTTCAATTTCGTCACTTTGGGTTATGTCAAAGGGGCAGACGGAAACGTTTTTGGCCTTTATAGCGGTTTCACTCCACTTTATAAGCTCCTGCTCGTTAAAGGTAACATCGCAGGGCAGGCACTCTTTAAGAAAGGCTTTGAATTCATTAAGGCTCATGCCGAGAGCAGCCATTGCCTTATCCACCTTTTCGGGTAAAACTGCCTTTGTGCGTTCAAGGTATTCGCCCAATAAAAGCCCGTTTGCCATGCCGTGGGGTATGTCCTTATAGTAGGTTAAAGCATAGCCCATGGAATGAACAATGGTTGTGCCTGTCTGGCTTATTACAATGCCGCCCAAGGTGGCTGCCCACAAAAGGTCGGTGCAGATATCAATTGTAAAATTGCCCTTTTTAAGGTTATCTGCATACTTTCCTATAACCCTTAAGCCTTCAAGTGCAATGTAGTCGCTGGCAGGTGATGCCTTTTTGTCGGTAAAGCCCTCTAAAAGATGGCTCATTGCATCGATTGCGGTGTTGCGAGCAACCTGCAAGGGCAGATTAAGGGTGTAGCGACCGTCTAAAAATGCCACCTTATAGAACACATCGGGGTGTGAAAAGCTCTGCTTATTATTGATTTTGTGCAGTGTTAAAATTGAATAGGGCGTTGTTTCGCTGCCTGTGCCTGCTGTTGTGGGTATTGCCGCCATGGGCAGGGGCTTGTTAGCAAAATTGCCCTTAAAAATGTCGTGCATTTCAAAAGCACTGCCTTCAATTGGCTCATTAACAGCGTAAACTGCAATAGCTTTACACGCATCCAAGGGCGAGCCACCACCGATGCCTATTAAAAAGTCGCAGCCAAATTCCCTTGCCACTTTTCCGCCCTCTGCGCATTCTTCAATGGTGGGGTTGTTGCCAATGCAGTCATACACAAGGTATTCAATATTATTTTCTTCCAGAACAGAGGTAACACAGCCGAGGGCACCGCTCTTTAAGCCACTTGTTCTGCCTGTTACAATCATGCATTTTGTGCCGAGTATAAGTTCCTTTGGGTTTTCACTAACACAGTTTTCGCCTACAATTACCTTTGTGGGCATTAAATAATTAAACATAATTTTTCTCCTTTTTTTCATATATCCGCTGTTTTAACACTCTTTCTTATAGCCCTCATTGTAAATCTCTCCGCCGCTTTGGCTCCCCTGTGTAAGGGGAGCTGTCAGCTTTGCTGACTGAGGGGTTGTCTTATCCAATTGATTGTTTAACTAAACAATCAATATATTCACATACACCTTCAAAATTTCTGTTGACATCAAGATTTGAAATTCTTATAACTTTTATTCCATATCCCTCTAAAAATTTTGTTCTCTCAAAATCGTTTTCCATGCCATTTTCCTCATAGTGCTGTGAGCCGTCAAGTTCTATAACCAAATTTGCTTTTGCACAATAAAAATCGGCTATGTACTTTCCTAAAATCTTTTGCCTTAAAAACTTTACCGGATAGGTTCTTAAAAAATCATACCAAAGATGTCGTTCTTCTTTCGTCATATTTTTACGTAAGTTTTTCGCAAGTGGCACTATGTCTTTGTTATGCTTTCTATCCATTACAATCCTCCCGAATTTTTTCAATCAATCCCTCAGTCACTTCGTGACAGCTCCCGTCTTGCCTCCTTTGATGCGTAGCATTAAGGGAGGGGGACCAAACGAAGTTTGGTGGAGGGATAAAAGGCTTCCTGCCATTATGGCAAGAACCAATCCCTCAGTCACTTCGTGACAGCTCCCTTTGCACAAGGGAGCCTTTCAAGGGAGCCTTTCAAGGGAGCCTTTCAAGGGAGCCTTTCAAGGGAAGCCTTTACAGCTTCTTAATTGTCGGTTCAACCTGTGAAATTACATCTATAATCTGATTTTCGGTATATATACCATAGTGCTTATATCCGCCAAAATATTTTTCATCAGCCCATACAACCGTTTTCACATAATCCAGAAGCTTTGATTTTTCAAAAATTATAAGCCTGTTTCCGCGTCTTACCTCATCTTTATCAAAGGCTGCAAAGGATTCGTTCCTCACCTGATACATGACATAATTCTCAAAATATATTTCGTATGTATTTTCATTATCGGGATATACGGGCTTTGCTTTTTCAAGTATACGTTTTATAACACCTTTTTCATTATCCGGGATATTCTCCCCAACCTCTCCCTTTGTTGAAAGTGAAATGGTAACAGTAAGCTTGTTGTCCTCGCCTTCTTCTAACCTTGCAAGAAAAGTTCCCTTTTCCATGCCGATATTTTCGCTACCAAATTCAATCATTTTCTTTCTCCTTTTTTATTGCTACTCTTTTGCCCATGCAAAAATTGGTTTTTTTACAGCAGGGGCAGGTTAAAAGCGATGCTTTAAGCGCGCTTCTGTGGGTGCCTGCAGTTAACACAAGTTCGCCTTTGGGCTTGTTAAACTGGGTTTTACACACAGGGCATACATACACAATTTTTGTCTGAAAAACAGCAGACAAATTAGTTGCAATACCAATTACCATCAGCATAAGTGAAATGTATTCTTTATCGTCAGGCAACCACTCACGGGCAAAAGCGCCTATAATAAAAACTGCTATGCCCAAAAAACGCAGGAGCATTAAAAGCTTGTCTTTTTTCACTTTTCATTCTCCTCACTTAAATTCCAACCATAATCGCCATGGTAAATCATTTGCTTTGTCATGCCGCCGTCAATGCAAAGGTTTTCGCCTGTTATGAAGCCTGCCATATCGGAACAGAGATACATTACCGCATTTGCAATGTCCTTAGGGTTACCAACCCTGCCTGCAGGCTGCTGTGTGGCATCGGGGCCTTGGTACACGGTGTAATTGGTGTCAATCCAGCCGGGAGAGATGGAGTTAACCCTTACCTTTCCACCAAGGCTAACTGCAAGGGCATGGGTTAAGGCGTGGATGCCTCCCTTTGCCGCAGTGTAGCTTTCACTTTCCCTTTGGCTCATTCTGTCACGGCTTGAGGAAATGTTAACAATGCTTGCACCCTTGTTAAAACAAGGCATAAAAAGCTTTGTAAGGTAAAAGGCTGCCGTTACGCCCACATTTAAGGCATAGCAAAATTCCTCGTAGGTGCAGTCTGTTATGCCCTTAAAAAGCGGCGGCGCATTGTTTATTAAAAAGTCCACCCCACTGCATTCGTCTATTACCTTCTTTGCAAAGGCTTCAAGTGTGTCTTTATCTGCAATATCGCCCTTGAAGGTGCTATTTTCGGCAATATCGATTACATAAACGGTTGCGCCGTATTCTTTGAAGGTGTCTGCAATGCATTTGCCAATGCCATTTGCACCGCCTGTTACAACCGCTACCTTGTTTTTAAAGTCAAACATTTTTCATCCCTCTTTATTTAAATTCCAGTATCATGTCGCCCTTATATTTAAGAGCGCCTTTCTTTTTAAGCTTATAGCCACCGTAGGAAAACTGAGGCACATTAAAGGAAAGCCTCTTTCCCTTTTCTGTTTCAAATACCAATACATAAACCTTGGGGTTTGCCTCGCTTCTTGAAACGGGCGTGTAGACATATTTTTCTACAAGCTGTGCCCTTACCTTTTTTACGGGGGCAAGCCTTTTTTTAAGCAGGTTAAACCAGAAAAGCGCCATAAGAGCAAAAACTAAAATTACGCCCATAGTTTCAAGCATAATATCACCTCAAGTTTATTATACTATATTCTTTTTCTTATTTCAATGAAAAAAGACAGACCAATGGTCTGCCTTTTCAACTTTGCGTTTTGCACTCTGCACTCTGCACTTGCAATACCAAAGCTTCATTCCGCAATGGAATGAAACTTTGGCATTGCATTTATGGCTCCCCTGTGCTGCACACAGTAGGCTGCAACACGGTTTGCAAAGGCGGCAAATGCTTTTATTTCTTCAAGGGTAAATTCCCTTTTTCCGCTTTTAATAACCTTAAAAAGAAAGCCGCCCATAAAGGCGTCCCCTGCGCCTGTAGTGTCAACCACTGTTACCTTTTCGGCTTCAGAATAAACGTAACCGTCCTTTGTTCTTACAAGTGCGCCCTTTTCGCCCAAGGTTACAATAACAACCCCTATGCCCATTTCAACAAGCTTTTCTGATGCATCGAGCTCATTTTTGCAGCCTGTTAAAAGACGGGTTTCCACCAGGGATATTTTTATAATGTCAACATAAGAAAGAATTGACCTCATGCCCTCTATTGCTTTTTCTTCGCTTTGCCAGAGCATGGCACGGTAGTTTGGGTCGTAGGATATTAAAACGCCTTTTTCCTTAGCAAATTTTAACGCTGCAAGGGTGGCACTTCTTGCAGGCTCGTCTGTTAAAGAAAGTGAGCCCACATGGAAAATTGTGCTGTTTTTTATAATGTCAAAGTCTACTTCGGCTTCACTTAACTGTGTGTCGGCACCGGGTTTACGGGCAAAGGAAAAGCTTCGTTCGCCCTTTTGGTCAAGGTTAACAAAGGCAAGGGTTGTGAAGTAGTTTTCGTCCATGATTGTGCCTTGGGTACAGATGCCCTCATTTTTAAGAACATCCAACAAAAAACTTCCGTGCATGTCGCTGCCTACCTTGCCTATAAAGGCACATTTGCCCCCAAGACGACTTACTGCACTTAAAACATTTGCAGGGGCACCGCCCGGGTTCTGCTCGAAAAGGGTTTGCCCATTTTCGCTTTTGCCTGCATAGGTCATGTCGATAAGTATTTCGCCTAAGGCGGTAATGTCAAATTGTTTCACAGTTAAAACACCCCTTACTAAGTAGTAAAATATCTGAAAGAAAATTGTTCAGATTGTGCGCTTATCCGATTGCCGTGTACTTTTGCTGTACACAAATGAGGATAAACGTGCGAGATGGGCAATTTTACTCAGATATTTCTTTTTCCGGCTGCGTCTATGCGTGGGTCTGTGTAAATGTCGTATTCGTCACGGCTCTTTGTTGAAAATTCCGACACAATTGCACCATTCTCCCCTGCACGGAACCAGTGAAGGGTGTTGGGCATGATGGTGTACTGCTCGCCGGGGTTTAAAACAACTTCCTTTTTGCATGTAAAGTACTCTTCCATGCCTTCGGGAGGCGCTGTCTTTCTGTCTTTTGTTTCTTCGCCTTCAACGTAAAGGTAAACCTTGCCCCATCTACAACGGAAGGTTTCTTCCTTACCCATTTCACCGTTAACAGAGGGGTGACGGTGCTCAGGGCAGGTCTGTCCCGGAAGGAGCACAAGCTCCTTTGCACAGCACTTTTCGGTGTTTACATACACAACAAGCTCAAGGCCAACCTTATCGATACAGCCAAGCTCATACTCGGCAACCTCAACCTTTTTCTTTTCCTCTTCTGTTATAACAATGCCTGCCTTTTCAAGGTATTCAATTGCCAATTGGCTGTATTTTTCATAGTCCTGTTTTGTAAGCATACTAACAACTCCTTTTTTGTTATTTTACCACGCTGAAAACCATAATTCAACCTTATAAGAAAAAGGACTTGTGCAATTTTGTTCTGCAAAAGTCCTCTTTTTTAAGCATTGGCTTTTTCCTTTACAAGCTTTATAAATTCATACTCTGCTTCTATCTCTGCAGGGTAAGGGTAATTCTTTGCCGCTTTTTCAAAACGGGCAAAAATGCCCTCTGCCTTTTCCTTATCCTTTTCATAAAGCAATGCATAGGCATATTCTGTTCTTATGGTTGACAAAAAGCAGCTCATAGGCTTCATTGCTCTTTTAATTTGCTTTGTGTAGAGCTTGTCTATTACTTCCTTGCGGTTTTCAGTCATCATTTCGCAGAACATTAAATCCAAGGTAAGCTGAATGCGGTGCAAGCCTATAATGCCGCTCTTTATTTTAAGAAAATGCTCTATCAGCTTTGTAACCTCGTGGAATTTGCCCTCGTCCATTAAACGGCTGCAGTACATAGGCCCCATAACAGCCTCAGCGCCATTTTCCATTTCATCATCCCCGGGCAGGTAAAACCACTCAAAGGGCATATCCTTAAGGCGCACACCCTCTGTAAGGCAGGCGCTTATTTTAAGCTGTGCCCACAGGCTTAAAACTGCTTTTTCGTTTCTCAGCATTTCAAAGGTGTTGCAGCCGTCGTTTGAAAGCATTTTGTTCTTCATTGGTATGCCGTTTGTCAATGCTATGTTAAGCCCAACAAGTGCCATCATGAGCAAAAACGGGGCAAAGCAGGATATGTAGCCTATCATGTAAAAAACCGTGCAGCTTACAATTGCGGAAAGCACATTGAAAATAACACCGCCGTAGTTAAAGAGCACAACGGGCATTTTGCCGCACTTAAGCTCAGGCGGTGCCATAAGGCACTGACCCATTGAGCCGGGAATGTTGTATTTTTTCAGCTTTATTTTTCCCTTTGTTTTTACAAATGTGTAGTTCAATATTCTGAACATTGAAAATTTATAGCCTGTTAAAAGTCCAAACACCAGATGCCCTGCCTCGTGGATTATTACGTTCAGAAAGCGCACCACATAAAACATTAAAAACAAAAAGATAAAAAACAAGGGCTTCATTGAAGGCTCTATGTCAAAAAAATAGCTGTACAAGCCTATGATTGCACCACAAAGAGCATAGGCTGAAATATTTATAATTGTTATTAAAATGCTTATCAGCTTATTTTGCACATAATCACCTCCGCTTTGTTATTATACCACCGGCACTGTTTCAATTCAATACTTGACTTTCTTGGACTATCGTAGTAGTATAGACTATAGTAATAGTCTGGAGGTTTTAACATGCAGAAATTATTTGACAGTGAAATCAAGGTTATGGAGCTTATATGGGACAAAGGGCCCATTGGTGCAAAGGAATTGAGCCTTATTGCGTATGACACAATAGGCTGGAACAAAAACACAACCTACACGGTTATTAAAAAGCTTGTTTCTAAGGGCTTTGTCAGGCGTGATGACCCGGGCTTTGTGTGCACGGCGCTCATTTCCCGTGAGGAGGTATGTAAAAAAGAAACCGAAAGCCTTATTGAAAAGTTTTTCAAAGGCTCTAAAAGTGCTCTTTTCTCGGCTTTACTTGACGACGAAAGCTTAACTGCCGAAGAGCTTTCATCCTTACGTGAAATGATTGAAAAGAGGTGATGTTATGCTCGGTGAAATATTCTACTGGGTATTTAACATGAGTATTATGGGCTCATGTACCGGAATTATTATTTTACTTCTCAGGTGCATAAAAAGAATTCCCCGAAGAATGATTTATGCTTTATGGATAATTCCGTTCATTCGCCTTTTAGTGCCGGTAGGTCTTAACAGCAAATATTCATTTATGACACTGCTTAATAATCTGTCGTTAAAAACCACTGTGGCTTACAAACAAAGCTTCCCTGCTGTTTTTCACTCGCCATCCATATCTATGATGAATTCTGTAGGGGCAGCTGAAAGCTACTTTCCCATAACCTACAAAACAAATGTATTGGAGGGCGTTTTCAATATATCTGCAATTATTTGGTTAGGCGTTGCTCTTTTTCTTTTCGTTGTTCTTTTAAGCCTTTACATGAAAACAATTATCAGCAATAAAAGTGCCGCTCATCTCAGGGATAATATCTACACCTGCGAAAGCATATCTTCCCCTGCGGTTTACGGCATAATTAAGCCTAAAATTATTATCCCCGTCTCTTTTAAGGATGCTGAGTTTACACACATTCTCATTCACGAAAGCATTCATGTAAAACGCAGGGATAATTTATGGCGCGTGGTAGCCGTTTTGGTTGCTGTTATTCATTGGTTTAACCCATTGATATGGCTCTTTTTGAAATGCTTTTTACAGGATATGGAGCTATCATGCGACGAAGCGGTTATTAAGAATTTCAGCATTGAAGAAAAGAAGTCTTATGCTCTTTCGCTTTTGAATGCCACAGAGAGAAGAGCAGGCTTTTCCTCCCCTTTCGGCGGAGCAAATTTATCATCTCGCATACGAAGCATTTTGTCTTATAAAAAGCTGTCACTTTTTTCGCTCTTATGCTTTGTTTTGCTTTCATTTATAATTTTTTATACGCTTTTAACTAATGCTGTATAGGAGGCTTTTTTAATGAAAAAATATTATCTTTTATCCCTTGTCGGAATACTCATTGCATCATTTTACCCGTTAAAAATGGGTATATGCGTTATATCTGATGTAATACGCGATGGGTATGTGTTACAGGAAAACTACCCAAAATATGTTATTCCCTACACTCCTGTCAGCCTTGCAATAATCACAGGTGTACTTCTCATGCCGTTACTTATAGGTTTTGCAAAAAAGTACGCTCTTTTTATAGGCTCATCGGTATCGGTGGGTGCGTTTTTCGCTATCGAACACCTGTTTGAAAACCTGCTTATCAACACTACCGTTACAGTTACAAAAACTATTACGGAATATATTCCTGTGGAACTCGAAGCTTGGCAGATGTTTATGTGTGCCGTTCCGCAAGAAGCTGTCACACGAGAAGTTACAACAACTGAGGCTATTTCAAAAACTGCAGTTGAAATTTTAATGGGCGAATATTCCCCCACCTTCAAAATACATTTCTACATAATTTCAATTGTGCTTATACTGGCATTTTTAAACTGTTTTTACGGTTTTGCACAAATGATTAAAAGCAAAGACTACAGCCGATTAAAGCCTCTGGTTCTTCAATCGGTTTCAACTGTTTTGTTCCTTGGATTGTGTATTTTTGCATGCTTTACTGCCTTTTTCAGAACAGGTGAAATTGTCGTTTCTCCCATATCTGCTTTTTTAATGGCACTGTTTTTTATTGTGTTCGGCATTACAATGGGTGTTTATACAGGTTCATTCCTCACAGGCAGAAAAAAACTGTTGTCTGCTGTTTTTCCCTCGACAGTTGCAGCATTGACAACACTTATCATGTATATAGGCGAAATGTTTCTTTTGTCAGGGCATTTGTACCGCTTCGGAGAAGGCTTTTTGTTTGACGCTCTGCCGTATATTGTCCTCTCAGTGATTGACATACTGATAATCGTCATGTCCTTTGGGTTCACATATGTTATTTTAAGCTTTACAAACAAAACAAAATAAACATCAAAAAAGACAGACCGCCCGGGTCTGTCTTTTCCTTAACTTTGCACTGTCTATAAAAACATTAAACATGTAGCTGCCACTTATATTTGTCGATATGCAAACTCCTGTTTGCTCGATATTTTTGCTTCGCAAAATCGATATGTTTTTTTTCGAACCGTCGAGGACGCCGGTCAAAAAACTCGATATGATATGAATTCTCGTCGCGTCAGCGACATATCGAGTGTTAAGCACATATCGAGTCATTTATGACATATCGAGAATTCCTTAGAATTCATATCGACGATTTCAAGCCGTGCTTGAAATCTTATATGTCCAGCTTCATCTGCTTGTCGGCTTTCTTAGTTGCCTTTTTAGCAGCTACCTTCTTTTCAGCCTTTTCTTCTGCTTTCTTTGTTGCTGTTTTCTTAGCAGCAGGCTTCTTTTCAGTTGCTTTCTTAGCTTCAGCCTCTGCTTTAGCCTTAGCTTCTGCTTCTGCTTTGGCTTTCTTTTCAGCTTCTGCCTTGGCTTTCTTTTCGGCTTCTGCCTTGGCTTTCTTTTCGGCTTCTGCTTTAGCCTTAGCTTCTGCTTCTGCCTTGGCTTTCTTTTCAGCTTCCTTCTTAGCTTTTTCCTCTGCCTTTTTAGCTTCCTTAGCTGCCTTTTCGGCTTCCTTCTTAGCCTTTTCTTCAGCCTTCTTAACTGCCTTTACTGCATCGGCAATTTTCTTGAGTTCAAGAACTGCGTCAACGTCGCCGTCGATTGTAAATCTGCCTGCAAGGAAGGATGCAACTGCATCTGCTTCGCCTGTGAGCATTTTAATTAAAAGAGCAGAATCGATTGTCATTAAAGCATTGCGGTCGTGATAATCATAAGGCTCAACATTTAAAACGCCACTACGGTGTTCAACATAAAAAGCACCGCTGCAGTCAGAGTCTGTAAGGTTGATCTGAATAGCAAAATCACGGCCGAACTTTACGTCTACGTCGGCAATTTTTTTGATTTCTTCAAACTTTTCTAAAAATGTCATGTTTCTTTCACCTTTCTTTTTCCAAATCTGTTCTATTATAGCACAAGTTTTCCCGAAATACAAGCTTTTTATAAAAAACTACGCCGCAGGCGTAACTTCACTACGTAGTAACTTCACTGCGGTCAATCTGATATTGACCGCAACTTAACTTGCCCAAGGCAAACTTCACCGAATAAAAATAACTGCTTTTGCGTTTGCAAAAGCAGTTATTTTTATTCCTTACCGTTCCAGCAGTATGTACACAATTTTTCTTTATTTACACCCGTTGACTTAAGCATGTCGTCAAGGCGTAAATATTCCAAGGTTGTAAAATTGAGCTTTTCGCGTATTTTTTCAACCATTTTATTGTACTTTTCGCTGCCGGGGATTGAATATTCATATATTGTATCGTTATCAGGCTCTTTGCCCTCGATTTCTGTTATAACTCTTCTTGTTATAAGCTCCATTTCGGAAGAAGATGTTGAAAAGTTAAGGTACTTACAACCATACATTACCGGAGGTGATGCTGTTCTTATGTGAACCTCTTTTGCGCCACACTCATACAAAAAGTCGGTTGTTTCGCCAAGCTGTGTTCCGCGCACGATAGAGTCGTCAACCAATAAAAGCTTTTTGTCTTCAATCAATGTGCGTATGGGAATAAGCTTCATTTTTGCAATCTGCTTACGCTTGGACTGTATTGTAGGCGTAAAGGAGCGGGACCATGCAGGAGTATATTTAATAAAGGGACGGGCAAAGGGCTTAACAGATTCGTTTGAATAGCCGATTGCTGTTGCCAAGCCACTGTCGGGCACACCTGCAACAATGTCAACGTCGATGCTGTTACCGTCACGCTCTGCTAAGCATTTGCCGCGGTTATAGCGCATCTGTTCAACGCTCATGCCCTCGTAAGCTGAGGAGGGATAACCGTAATAAACCCAGAAGAAGGTGCACATTTTCATTTCCTTACCTGGGTCAACCAAGGTTGTAACCTTATCGGGTTCAATAACAACAATTTCGCCGGGGCCGAGCTCCTTATAGTCGTAATAGCCAAGCTTGTTGTGGGCATAGCATTCCATGCAAACACAGAAGGCGTTGTCCTTCTTGCCTATTACAACAGGTGTTCTGCCGTACTTATCGCGTGCGGCATAAATGCCCAATGGGGTTAAAAGCAGAATACTTATGGAGCCGTCGATAACCTCCTGAGCGTACTGAATGCCTTCAATGAGGTTGTCCTTCTGGTTGATAAGGGCAGCTACAAGCTCTGTCTGGTTGATGCCGCCTGTCTGCATTTCGTAAAAGTGAGTGTGCTTCTGAAGCATTTTTTCAACAATTGACTCGATGTTATTAATTCTGCCAACGGTTGTAATGGCAAAGGTGCCGTTATTTGAACGCACCAGAATAGGCTGAGGCTCAAAGTCTGAAATGCTGGCAACACCGAAGTTGCCGTGCATTGTATTTGCCTCGTTTTCGAATTTTGTTCTGAAGGGTGCATTTTCAATTTTATGAATTGACCTTGAGAAGCCTGTTTCTTTATCATAAACTGCCATGCCACCGCGGCGAGAGCCCAAATGGCTGTGGTAATCCACACCGAAAAACAGGTCAAACACGCAGTCGTCTTTACTTGCTACACCAAAAAAACCGCCCATGATAACTCTCCTTTTCCGTCAAAAACAACTTTTTGGAAAAATACATATTCAGTATAACATTTTCAAGATGTAAATTCAATATAAAAAACTACAAAAAGATTGCCAAAATATGCTCAAAATTTCTACCATTATCCACATATCGCCATGAAACCCAGTATTTACGGCACTTTAAGCAAATTTTCTCATTTTTCACTGCATTTTCACTGATTTTTTTGCAAAAAAACACTTGTCCCAACTTATATATTATGGTACAATATGATGTGGTGTAAACCGTATTAAAGTTTATAAAATATTTTAATAAAAAGGAGATTTTACTATGAGCAGCAAAATCACTATCATTGGCGCAGGTAGCGTAGGTTCTACAATCGCTTATACTTTAAGTCAGGGAGATCTCGCATCTGAAATTGTGATGATCGATATCAACAAGACTAAGGTTAAGGGCGAAGTAATGGACATTATTCAGGGCACATGCTTCCGTAACCCCATTAAGGTTACAGCAGGCGAATACTGTGACGCTGTTGATTCCGACATCGTTATCATTACATCCGGTCTTGCACGTAAGCCCGGCCAGACACGCCTTGAGCTCACACAGACAAACGTTAACATTTTAAAGAGTATTACTCCCGAAATTGTTAAGTATGCTCCCAAGGCTCTTTACATCATCGTTTCTAACCCCGTTGATATTATGACATACGTATTCACAAAGATTTCCGGTCTTCCCGAAAACCAGATTATCGGCTCCGGTACAATTCTGGACACAGCACGCCTTAAGCAGGGCTTGTCTGAACAGCTTCAGGTTGCTCAGAAGAACATTCACGCTTATGTTTACGGTGAACACGGCGACTCTTCCTTTGTTCCCTGGTCCTGTGCTGACGTTGCAGGCGTTGCACTTGAAGACTATTACGAATGTGCAGAACGCATGGGCAAGAAGCTTACTCCCCTCAATAAGGAAGCTATGCTCACATACGTTCAGAAGTCCGGCGGCGAAATTATTGCTTCTAAGGGTGCTACCTTCTACGCAGTTTCTGCTTCTGTTTGCCAGATCTGCTCTATTATAACAGCAGCAAGCGACTCTGTTGCAACAGTATCCTCCATGATGCACGGCGAATACGGTATTGACGATGTATGTCTTTCCACACTTACACTCGTTGGCCCTAACGGTATTCAGGGTAAGATTCCCATGGACCTTAAGAATTCCGAAATCGACAAGCTTAAGGCTTCCGCTCAGGTGCTTAAGGACATTATCGCTCAGATTGATATTACAATGCCTGAGGCTGAATAAAAAAGTGTTTTAACACTTCAACCCCCTCGGTCCCCCACTCTTGGGGGACGAAAAGGTGCACTTTTATTTCATAAGCAAATATGCGCACATTCTGCGCGCAATTTCCTATATGATAAATAAGAAAATATTTTTTCAGACATATAACTATTACGAAAGGACGATCGACTATGAAGTACACTTATTATCCCGGTTGTACTTTAAGAACAAAGGCTAAGGACCTTGACACTTACGCAAGAAAGTGTGCCCAGGCTTTAGGCTTCGAGCTTGAAGAAGTGGAAAACTGGCAGTGCTGTGGCGGTGTTTACCCCTTAGGCAGTGACGAAATTGCTACAAAGCTTTCTTCTGTTCGTGTTCTTAACGAAGCAAAAGAAAAGGGTCAGGATCTGGTTACTCTTTGCTCTGCATGTCACCATGTTATCAAGCGTGTTAATGACGACATGAAAAATGTTGCCGACATCCAGACTCGTGCTAACAACTATATGAAGCTCCAGGAGCCCTACAAGGGTGAAACAAACGTTTTGCACTTTTTAGAGGTGCTCCGTGACCGTGTTGGCTTCGACAACCTTAAAAAGATGGTTACAAACCCCTTAACAGGTAAGAAGATTGGTGCATATTACGGTTGCCTTCTTCTCCGTCCGGGCGAAATTCTCGCCTTTGACAACCCCGAGAACCCCACCATTATTGAAGACTTTATAAAGGCAATTGGTGCCACACCCGTAATTTACCCCTACCGCAACGAATGCTGCGGCGGCTACATTTCCTTAAAGGAAAAGGACATGGCAAAGTCCATGTGCGACACAATTGTTGAAAGTGCAAAGGGCTTTGGCGCCCAAATGCTCATTACAGCATGCCCTCTTTGCATGTATAACTTAAACAAAAACACAGTTGGCGATGTGCCCGTGTATTATTTCACAGAGCTTCTTGCCGAGGCTCTGGGCGTGAAGGAGGATGCAGAATGAGCCACAATACAAATAAAGCTGACAAAATAAAAGAAATCAGCGGCGCTAATCCTCTTAAATGTATGAAGTGCGGTAAGTGCTCTGCAACCTGCCCCGCTTTCGACGAAATGGACATTAAGCCCCACCAGTTTGTTTCTTATGTAATTAACGACGACATTGAAGCCCTGGCTTCCTCCAAGAGTCTTTGGAAGTGTCTTTCCTGCTTTGCTTGTATTGAGCGTTGTCCTCGTGATGTACAGCCCGGCAAGCTTATTGATGCAGCAAGACAGATAGTTATCCGTGAAAAAGGCGCAGATTATTTAAAGGCTGACGAAATTCCCGAACTACTCGACGAAGAGCTTCCTCAGCAGCTTTTGGTAAGTGCGTTCCGTCGTTACAGGAGGTGACAAGATGCAGAGAATTGGTGTATTTGTATGTCACTGCGGCAGTAACATTGCAGCCACAGTTGACGTTAAAAAGGTTGTAGAAATTATTTCACAGGAGCCCGGCGTTGCACATTGCGAGGACTATCAGTACATGTGTTCTGAGGCAGGTCAGGCAAAAATACTTGAAGCTGTTAAGGAAAAGAACCTTTCCGGTATTGTAGTTTGCTCCTGTTCTCCCCGTATGCACGAGGGCACCTTCCGTAAGGCTGCAGAAAGAGCAGGCCTTAACCCCTACATGGTTGAAATTGCTAACATCCGTGAGCACTGCTCCTGGATTCATAAGGATATGGAAGAGGCTACCGAAAAGGCAGTTGTTCTTGCCAGAGCAGCTATTGCAAAGGTTAACCTCAACGCACCCTTATTCCCCGGTGAAAGCCGTGTAACAAAGAGAGCACTTGTTATTGGTGGCGGTATTGCCGGTATCCAGACAGCACTTGACATTGCTGACGCAGGCTACGAGGTTGACATTGTTGAAAAAACTCCCTCCATCGGCGGCAGAATGAGCCAGCTTGATAAGACCTTCCCCACTCTTGACTGCTCCGCTTGTATCCTTACACCTAAAATGGTTGAGGCTGCAGCTCACGAAAAAATCAACATCTACACATACAGTGAGGTTGACAAGGTAACAGGCTTCGTTGGTGACTTTACAGTAGATATAAGAAAGAAAGCAAGAAGCGTAGACATGGACAAATGTACAGGCTGCGGTCTTTGCCAGGAAAAGTGTCCTTCCAAGAAGACACCCAGTGAATTCAACCGTGGTCTTAACACAAGAAGCGCTATCTACACTCCCTTTGCTCAGGCTATTCCCAATGTTCCCGTTATTGACCGTGATGCCTGCATCAAGTTCAAGACAGGCAAGTGCGGTCTTTGTGAAAAGGTTTGTCAGGCAGGCGCAATCAACTACGACCAGACTGACGAAATCGTAACAGAAAAGTACGGCGCAATCGTTGTTGCTACAGGCTTTGACACAATTAAGCTCGATAACTACGACGAATACGCTTATAACCAGTCTCCCGACGTTATCACATCCTTAGAACTTGAAAGAGTTATGAATGCGGCAGGTCCTACAAAGGGTCATCTTGAACGTCTCAGTGACGGCAAGCACCCCGAGCACATTGTGTTCGTTCAGTGCGTAGGCTCCCGTTGCAACGACAACCGCGGTAAGAGCTACTGCTCCAAGATTTGCTGTATGTACACAGCAAAGCACGCAATGCTCATCCGCGACAAGTATCCGGATGTTAAGGTTACAGTATTCTATATCGACGTTCGTACTCCCGGTAAGAACTTTGACGAATTCTACCGCAGAGCTGTTGAAGAATACGGCGTAAACTACATTAAGGGTCAGGTTGGTAAGGTTGCTCCCCAGGCTGATGGTTCGCTCCTTGTTCAGGCAAGCGACCTTCTTGACAACAAGCAGATTAAAATGAAGGCGGACATGGTTGTTCGTGCAACAGCTATCGAGCCCGAAGCAAGCGTAAGAGGTATTGCAACAATGCTCACAGCAAGCATTGACACAAACAACTTCCTTACAGAATCTCATGCAAAGCTTCGTCCC
>JAFQLL010000070.1 GCA_017414645.1 Clostridia bacterium
CTTTACCATACCGGGGATAAGAAGCTTCCAGTTTGCTCTTCTCTGACGCTTCTTCATCTTAGAAGTTCTTCTCTTGGGAACTGCCATTTTTTACACCTCACCATTTCCTGCTAATTTTCTGAAAATAGCGAAACGAGGGTCGTACCTTGTCGTATCGCAATTACATTCTGATTTGTTTAAATCTGTGCCGCACTTAGAGCAAAGGCCCTTACAGTCGTCACTGCACAGATTTCGCATAGGAAGACTTGAATACACTAAAGATTCAACCGCACCGGAAATGTCGAGCACATGTCCGTTCAATACAAACATTTCGCTGTCAATTTCCACCGCTTCGCCTGTGATATTTTCTTCTGCTTCACCTGATATAGATGCCGCAACCTCACAGCCGCAACGGTCACAGTATGAAGTGTATTCGCCCTCAACCTTGAGAGCAATCTTCAGCGCACTGCCAATATTTCGTATTTCGCCCGTTACCCTAACGGGATTTTCGAAGGAATATTCGTTGCCTGCGAACTCAAAAGAGCCGATGACAGCTTCCTTTTCAACATTGAGCTTTGCGCCGTCACAATTGATGACGCCTGCAATATTTATCTTCATGCAATCACCTCGTGCCACCTATGGGCATTTTCAGCATTTCATATTGTACTACACATGAGATAATTTGTCAACATATTTTTCACTTAGTTTTATAAAATTTTCGGAAAATTTTAGCATCCGCTACACAAAATACCAGCCCAAGCAGAACACTGACCACAATATCCATTGCATACTGGCTCCATAGGGGTAATGTGGTTATGTTCAAAATGCGCGTATCAATTGCCGGGCGGACGATAAAGTAAAGCATTTGGGTGTACATAATGTGATAGGATGCCTGCCCCACCTTTGCTATAGCCTTCCCTATAAAGCCCTTTACCTTTGACTTTGAAAAGAAATGAAACAGCACATACATGACCGCCGCCACATAAAAGGCAGACATCATTCCGCTTTTGTTCCATGGGTCGATGGTGAATATTTTATATTCATAATTGGTAAAGTACGGCAAAAGAATGTATGTAAGCCCTGTAAGTGCCATTATGCCTATGTACAAAGGACGGATGCTCTTTCCCTTTCTTTGAGAAAGGAACATGCCGAAGGCGATTATTAATAAATACCTGAAAACAAGTATGCGGTATAAACCCTCGTGCAGGTTAAAGAGATTCCAGCTGCCTTCAAAGGCAAGGTTTACGGCACCTATCAGCAGCACGCCCCAATGAGCATATTTTTTAATAATTACATGCATTAAAGGCGCAATGAGGGTAAACTGAACCATTATTGCAAAGTAGTAGCTGCCCTTGCCGAAATCCCCTGCAAAAAACTTAAACACAATTTCGCCTATACTCATAGGATTGCCGCTTAAATAAAGCACAGCAACGTAGATAACATAATAAATTACAGTTGGCACAGCAAGGCGCATGAGCCTTGGGAAAATGCGCTTTAAGCTATATTGCTTAATAAGAGGCATTGACTTTGTGCCCATTGAAAACACATAGCCCGACAAAAACATGAAGCACGGAACGGCCTTATTAACACAAAGAAGGTAAAAAATCCCTGATTTGTCGAGCATGGCATCGTTTAAAAAGTCGCTGTGGGTGATTATGACAAACACCACGCAAAGTGCCTTGAGCCAGTCAATAAGTGCGTATCTTTCCTTTGCCATGTCAGTCAATTTTCTTTACGAGCTTGTCAATGTCTTCCTGTGTGCCAAGAACAACAAGGTGCTCGTTTTCTTTAATAACATAGTCAGCAACGGACATGAGCTTCATTTGCCCGTCAACCTTTGTTCCGAGAACGTTCACGTTATACTGTGCGCGGATGTTTGCTTCGCGCACGCTCTTTCCCACCCATGCTTTAAGGGGCGGAATTTCGTATATGGCATATTCGTCGGTTAATTCGATATAGTCAAACACATGGTTTGTGCTCACCTTTCTGGCAAGCTTTTCAGCCATGTCACGGTTGGGGTAAATAACCTCATCGGCACCGTTACGGAGCAAAAACTTCGACTGAATGTCGCGGTTTGCCTTGCTCACAACATATTTTGCGCCCATTTCCTTGAGCTGGCTTGTTATTTCCAGGCTGTTCTGGAAGTTGTTGCCTATGCACACACAGCACACGTCGTAATCGGTAACGCCTATGCCGGAAAGAACCTCGGGATTTGTGCAGTCGGCAACGCGTGATGCCGCCACATATTCGCTCACAGCCTCCAAGGCTGCCTCGTCGGTGTCGATTGCCATAATTTCGTTGCCAAGCTCGTAAAGCTCCTTACAAAGCTGTTGTCCGAACCTGCCCATGCCTATTACAAGTACGTTTTTCATATTTATCAATTCCTTTCTTAACCGATAGAAATGCTTTCGGGAAGGTAACCTATGGAAACCTTCTTTTTCTTTTCAAGGAAGGACACGGCAAAGGTTAACGAGCCTATTCTTCCAAGATACATAAGTGCAGTAAGAATGTACCTTCCTGCAAGACTAAACTTATCGGTAATACCTATGGTAACGCCTACGGTGCTCATTGCCGAAACAGTTTCGTAAAGCACATCGCCGATGGCAAAGCCCGACATAATAGTAAGCGCCACTGTTGCACACACAATAAGAATGAGGTTTGTTGACATAACCGCCGTTGCCTTTTTAACAGCATCGCTCTCGAAGCGTTTGCCGAACAAATGTGGCTCGGTGTGCCTGAAGTTGGCAATTAAAAACGCCACAATTACCATGATGGTGGTGGTTTTTACACCGCCCGCAGTTGAGCCCGGGCTGCCGCCTATGAACATGATAACCATCATGATTGCCTTGCCGCCTTCGCTCAGGTTGCCAAGGTCAACTGTATTGAAGCCAGCTGTTCTGCTTGTTACCGAGTTAAAGAAGGAGGCTGTTATTGCCTCAGGTAGGCTCATGCCATAAAGAACTGTGCTCTGCTCTGAAACAAAAAGCAGCAATGCACCAATAAAGGTTATGACAAAGGTCAGAATGAGCACAATTTTTGTATGCAGCCTGTACTTTCTGAAGTGGTGCTTGTTTTTATAAACATCGTCCCACACTATGAAGCCCAGACCGCCTATTGTAACAAGCGCCATAACAGTAATGTTAAGAACATAATCGCCGGAGTAATTTATAAGGTTTCCTTCAAGGGTGGAAAAGCCCGCATTACAGAAGGCGGATACCGAATGGAATACGCCGTAGTATAAGGCCTTTAAAAAGGGCATTGTGCGTGCAAAGCAAAAGGTTAAAATCACCGCACCAATGGATTCGATTATAAAAACCCAGAGCATTATTTTTTTAGTAAATACCGCTGTGCCCGACATTTCCAGGGTGTTCATGCTTTCCTGAAAAAGGCTTCGCTGGCTGAGTGTGAGCTTTCGGCGGAGCATTATGGTAAAGAACACGCCTATAGATATGAAGCCAAGGCCACCTGTCTGTATGAGCAGAAGGATTACAATCTGCCCGAAAAGGGACCAGTAGGTTGCAGTGTCAACAACCACAAGCCCCGTTACGCACTGAGCACTGACCGCCGTAAAAAACGCATCGGAAAAGCTTGTCCACTGCCCGCTCCGGGAGGCTACAGGCAGCATTAAAAGCGCGGTGCCTATAAGTATCATGACGATAAAGCCAATGGCAATTATTCTTGAGTAGGATAGTTTTCTCATTGTACAACCCTTCCGTAAAGATGGTTATTTTCATAGCTTGTAACTTCAACCACAGCACATTTGTCGTGAAGTGCTTCGTTTTTGTCCACAAAAATGCGGAGATAGTTTTTTGTGAGACCGTCGGTAAAATCGCCCTTTGTCTGTTCAAAGAGCACCTCTACCCTTCTGCCCACAAAGCTTTTTTCAAATTCTGCCTTTAAGCTATCGGCAATAACACTGAGCTCCTTCGCACGTTTTTCCCTTAAGGGCATTGGGTGCTGTGGCATACTTGCCGCCGCAGTGCCGCGCCTTTCAGAATAAGGGAACACGTGTATTTTTGAAAAATGCGCCTTTTGTGCAAAGGCTTTTGTTTCGGAAAAGTTTTCCTCTGTTTCCATGGGAAAGCCCTCAATAATGTCGGTTGTTATGCCAACGTCAGGCAATTTTTTGCGAATGCGGTTAAGCATGTCGAGGTATTCTTCAGTGGTATATTTCCTGTTCATGTTTTTTAAAACAGCGTTACTGCCTGACTGAAGTGAAATGTGGAAATGGTCGCACACCTTCTCCTGAGCAGAAATGCGGTCTATAAATTCGTTGGTAAAAGCAACAGGGTCGATGGAGGAAAGCCTTACACGTTCAATGCCGTCAATTTCGCAGACCCTTTCAATAACGTCGATAAGCTTACACTCTTTTGTATCCTTGCCGTAGCTCGCAACGCTTATGCCTGTTAACACAACCTCTTTAAAGCCTAAAGACGCAATGCGCCTTGCCTCGTTAAGAATGCTTTCAAGCTTTCTTGACCGCACGGGGCCGCGTGCATAGGGCACAATGCAGTAAGAGCAGAAGTTGTCGCAGCCGTCCTGTATTTTAATGTTTGCCCTTGTTCTTTCGGTTACGCTTTCGCACTCTAATTCTTCAAATTGGCGTACCTTCATAATGTCAACGTAGGCGTTAATGTCTTCCCCTGCCATAACCTTTTTGGTAAGAGGAACAATCTGCGAGCGAAGGGACGTGCCTAAGCATAAATCAACCTCGTCCATTTTTGAAACCTCGCTGTAGCCAACCTGCGCGTAGCAGCCTGTTGCAACAACAATTGCGTTGGGGTTTTTCTGCTTTGCACGCCTTATCATCTGGCGGCTTTTTCTGTCGCCAAGGTTTGTAACAGAGCAGGTATTTATAACATATATGTCGCAGATATCGTCAAAGGAGGCAGTTTCAAAGCCTGCTTCCCTGAACATTGCCGCATAGGCATCTGCTTCGTATTGATTAACTTTGCACCCAAGTGCCAGAAATCCCACTTTTTTTGCCATAAGTAATACTCTTTTCGTTGAAAAATTATTTTTTTATGATATTATATATATTGTAACAGAAACTATTTATAATTGCAAACTAATTTACCGGAAAGGAATTTATTATGTTTAAAATAGGTGCACATCTTTCAGCAAGCAAGGGCTACACACACATGTACGAGGAAGCTTTATCAATTGGCGGCAACACTTTTCAGTTTTTTACCAGAAACCCCCGCGGCGGTAAAGCCAAGGATTTAGACTTTACAGACATCGCCGCCTTTAATGAAAAATCAAAGGAAAACTTTGGTCCCATTTTAGCACACGCCCCCTACACCTTAAACGCCTGTGCGGCAGATGACCGCATTCGCGAATTTGCTTACATTACCATGGAGGACGATTTAAAGAGATTGGAGCACACGCCAGGTGCAATGTATAACTTTCACCCGGGTAGCCACGTTGGTCAGGGCATTGAAGTCGGCATTGAAAAAATTTCAGCTTTATTAAACGACATTCTCTTCCCCGAAATGAAAACAACCGTGCTACTTGAAACCATGGCAGGCAAAGGCAGCGAGGTTGGAAGCAAGTTTGAAGAAATTAAAGCAATTATTGACAGAACAAATTTAAAGGACAAGCTTGGCGTTTGCCTTGACACCTGCCACGTCTACGATGCAGGCTACGACATTGTTAATGACCTTGACGGCGTGCTGGAGGAGTTTGACCGTGTGATAGGGCTGGATCGCCTTAAGGCAATTCACCTTAACGACTCTAAAAACCCATATTCTTCACATAAAGACCGCCACGAAAAAATAGGCGAAGGCAGTCTGGGGTTAGATGCCATTAAGCGCATTATAAACCACCCAAAGCTGAAGGACTTGCCCTTCTACCTTGAAACACCCAACGAAATTGACGGCTACAGAGAAGAAATCAAGCTTTTAAAAAGCTTGATTTCATGAATTGCAAGTCAGCCTTGCATTAATTGTGCTCCCGCACATGAAAAATGAATCGTTTGCTCTGCAAACATTAATGTTGAAACTCGATTGCGAGTTTCTTCCAAAATGCCCTTGGGCATTTCATGACGCTTGCGTCAATTCACGGCAACGCCAATTCACGCACAAAGTGCAATTCATTTAAATCGAAAGGATGATTTCCATGCTTCCCAATGACCCTGTTATTTTACTTAGTGTTATAAATACAAAATTGCGTGACTACTATTCCTCACTTGACGCTCTTTGCGAGGATTTAAATGTTGACAAAGAAGAGCTTGTTAAAAAGCTTTCCGCTATAGGATACAGCTACAAAAGTGAAAGGAATCAGTTTGTATGAAAGCGTTAAAAATTGTTCTCGCCATTCTCTCAATTCCCATATTGCTGTTTGAATATTTTGTTTTTATATGGTACTGGAGCGGTGACGGAGCATATATGCTTATTATGGTGCCGTTAGTCTTTGCGGTTTTAACAGCTTTACATGTTTTCTTTATAAAATCGGTTCAAAAAGCCTATTTAAAGCTTATACTTACTGCTTCTTCTGTATTTTTAAGTCCTGTTTTCACTATACTTACAGTATTTTTCATTGCCCATATTTTCAACATCAATATTGAAATAGCATGAACACCCTGAGCACCGCAGCAGCGGTGCTTTTCTTTTCGACAGATTTTTACAAATTTTATTGACAGGCAATATATTGTATGGTAAAATTACGGCAAAGAAAGATAGAGGCGCAGAAGCTAAGAGTATGCAGGTATTTACGGACATTTTTGCCTGTTGAAAGGAGCTTTTGCCGAAGCTGTAATTTTTTTGTCCGAAGCTTTACGGCTGGGCTGTGAGAGAACATCTTACAGACTGTCACTGAATGTGGAGCGCTATTTTCTGTATAAAAGCTATTTTTATGCATAGGGGTGCTTCCTTCACTCTTATGCTTTTTTTAATTATTTATCTTATAGGAGGTTCTTTTATGAAAAAGGCTAACTTAGGCAAAGTAATTGCTATTTTAATTACAATAGCAGTTGTTATTGCAGGTGCTTTACTTGTAAAGCCCACAGGTGCAGTTGAAGGCAGCATGTATTCTGCCACACTTATGGCTCTCTTTCCCCCGCTTCTTGCTATCACACTTGCACTCATCACAAAAGAGGTTTATTCCTCACTGTTCATCGGTATTGTTTTAGGCGGTCTCTTAGCCGCTAACTGGCACCCCGTAAAGGCGTTTGACTACCTTCTTAACGATGGTATCATCGCCGCAACAAGTGGCACAGCAGGTATTTTTGTTTTCCTTGTTGTGTTGGGCGTTATGGTAGCGCTTGTAAACAAGGCAGGCGGCAGCGCTGCATTCGGTCGTTGGGCTGAAACACATATCAAAACACGCACAGGCGCAATGCTTGCAACCTTCGTTCTTGGTGTTCTCATTTTCATCGACGACTATTTCAACTGTCTTACAGTAGGCTCTGTTATGCTTCCTGTTACAGACCGCCACAAAATCTCCCGTGCTAAGCTTGCGTTCATAATCGATGCAACAGCAGCACCTATCTGTATGATTGCGCCCGTTTCCAGCTGGGCAGCAGCAGTAAGTGAGTTTACAGAGGGTACAGGCTATTCCGGTATTGAGCTCTTCGTTCGTGCTATTCCCTACAACTTCTATTCTCTTCTTACATTAGTATTCGTTATTACAATTGCTGTTATGAACTTTGACTACGGTCCCATGAAGCTTCACGAATACAACGCAAAGGTAAAGGGTGACCTCTTTACGTCAGGCAACGAAGAGGCTGCTGTTGAAAAGGAAGCAGAAAACCCCAAGGGCAGGGTTATTGACCTTATTCTTCCCATTATTGTTCTTGTTGTTATCTGCATAGTTGGTCTTCTTTACATTGGCGGCTTCTTTGGTGTTGACCTTTGGGGCGGCACAGAATGTGCAGGCGACTTCACAGGTGCATTCGGTAACACAGACGCAACTGTTGGTCTTCCCTGGGGCGCTATCATTGCTCTTATTGTTACAATTATTTACCTTATCGCAAGAAGACTTGTTTCCTTCAAGGAAGCTATGGAATGTATTCCCAAGGGCTTCATTGCAATGGTGCCTGCAATCTTGATTCTTACATTTGCAACAGCACTTAAGAACATGACAGGTCTCTTGAGCGCAGATGTATTTGTTGCCACACTTATGGACAATGCAGCTGCAGGTCTGGCAAACTTCCTTCCTGCAATTATCTTCCTTGTTGCATGTGTGCTTGCGTTCTCTACAGGTACATCCTGGGGTACATTCGGTATCCTCATTCCCATTGTTACAGCTATCTTTGAGCCCGGTGAATTGCTCATTATCGGTATGAGCGCATGCCTGGCAGGTGCGGTTTGCGGTGACCACTGCTCACCCATCTCCGACACAACAATCATGGCTTCTGCAGGTAGCCGTTCCAACCACCTTAACCACGTTTCCACACAGCTTCCCTACGCAATTACCGTAGCAGCAATCAGCTTTGTTTGCTATGTTATTGCAGCATTTATTCAGAATGCATGGGTGCTTCTTCCCATCGGTGTTGTGCTTACAATAGGCACACTCTTCGTGCTTAAGGCTGTTACAAACAAGCAGGCGTAAAATTCAAACAAAAAAGTGCGTTGCATATGCAACGCATTTTTTTGTTTATTCCACTCGGTATACTCTACCATCTTTTCTTTTTTGCGCTTCTTTCAAGGGGCCGTCGGGATAACCTATCACACAGTTGCCTATGCCTTCCCACTCGCCCTCTAAGCCGGCTGCTTTAAGTATTGCCTTGCCTTCTTCTGTTGCCATAACCTCTTTAGCGCGGTGTATCCAGCAGCTGCCAACACCCATTGAGTGTGCCGCAAGCATTAAGTTGCCCATAACTAAGCTGCCGTCGTAAACACGGTTGGGGTGCTCTTTAGGTGCAAGCACAATTAAAACCACAGGTGCATTGTAAAAGGGGTCGCTGTTTGCGCCCATAACAGCCGCGTTTAATTCAGAGAGCTTATCCCTTGTTTCCTTGTCGGTTACGGCAATTATAACAGGGGTTTGTAAGGCTCTGCCGTTTGCAGCCCAAAGGCCTGCTGTTATAATCTCATCGATGGTTTCTTTTGGAAGCATGTCGCTCTTAAAGCTTTTACAGCTTCTGCGTTCAATCATTGCGTTAATAATTTCGTTCATTTATATTCCTCCTTTATTTGTCCATGGGTTTATGTACTTCGGTTGTTTTTGCAGGGAAATAGCACTCGGAAAAGCACTTGTCGTCATGATTACGGAAGAAAACACCAAGGGAGTTGTCCTCATATATGTGCAAAAATACACTGCGGCATTTTCTGCCACGAATGTTTTCAAAGCTCGACACGTTAAGCTGTGGAATGTCGTGCATTTTAACCCAGCTTATTCTTTGATAGGGGCTGTCCCCTGCCCAGGCAAAGTCGCCAAAGTGAGCGTGGCCGTAAAAATGGATTTTCACATTTTCGGGCAATGGAAGAAGGTTATTAAAAAGCTCCGAGGGTCGGCTTCCGCCAATAAAGGAATAGTGTGACGCTGTTATAACAGGGCAGCTTTCCTTTGCCATTTCCTCTTTAACTTTTTTAAGCTTTTCTATGTGGGGGTACTTCGTTTTATCCCCATGGATAATGCCGTGGGTTGTGTTCCATGCTTTGTCGGGCGCAATATGGTCGGTAAAGAAATAAACCATAAAATCGCCTACAGGCACCTTAAAATAAGGCTCGTCAAAGCTTTTTGCAAAATGCCAGTTTGGGTGCTTTTTCACCGTTTCGTAAAAGGGCACGAAAACACCATTCTTGCCGCCTTCGCCGTAGCGCTCATAGTCAAGGTCGTGGTTACCTGCCACAAAGCAAACGGGTATGTCTATTTTTTCAAAGGCTTCTTCTAAGGATGCGCACATTTTGTTGAGCTTTGTTATGTCAGTGCCTTCAACGCAGTCGCCTAAAAACCATATCATGTCGGCACTTTTGCCCATTTGGTAAAAGTCCTCCATGCAAACATCAAGGCACTTTTGTGCGTTATCGGGCTCTGACTGCTGCAGGTCGGAAAAAATCCATATTTTATGCTTTGCTCTTTTTAAGGATTCCCGGTAGATGTAATCGTACATAAAAAGACTTCCTTTGTTGTAAAACTGATTATATTAATTTGATTATACCATCTTAGTTTATTTTTTCAATAAAAATCTCTTGACTTTTTCGTCTACAGATTGTAGACTATAGTTGTCTACATGTAGTAGACAAAGGAGGTTTATTAATGAAAGATATTAAGCTTGGAACTGTCGAATCACGCTTTGCAGATATTATATGGATGCATGAGCCCGTCTCCACATCGGATTTGGTAAAATTGTGCGAAAGTGAGCTTGAATGGAAACGCACGACAACCTATACGGTTTTAAAGCGCTTAAGCGAGCGTGGCATTTTTAAAAACGATGGTGGTGTTGTAACAAGCCTCATTTCCCGTGAGGATTTTTATTCGATGCAGTCGGAAAGGTTTGTTGAGGAAACATTTCAAGGCTCACTCCCTGCTTTTTTAGCGGCGTTTACATCACGTAAAAGCTTGTCTGAAACTGAAATAGCCGAAATCCGAAATCTTATCAATTCATACGAGGAGGAATAATTATGCTTAGTCAGACATTTTTACACCTTGTTAACGTAAGCATAATGGCAAGCTGGCTTATTCTGGCGATAATCATTTTCCGCCTTGTGTTCAAAAAAGCACCGAAATACATAGCTTGTGCCCTCTGGGCACTTGTGGCAGTGCGGCTTATATTCCCCATTTCGCTTGAAAGCAGCTTAAGCCTTATCCCCTCCAAGGAAACAATTCCCCTTGAAATTGAATACTCACAAGCTCCTGCGATTGACACAGGGATTGATTCCTTAAACATTACTGTTAACCCTATTATACAAAACAATTTTACTCCCTCGGATGAATTAACAAGCATGAACCCTATTCAGCTCCCGATTTGGATAAGCGCATATATCTGGCAAATTGGTGTCTTTGGTATGCTTCTTTATGCACTCGTAAGCTACCTCCGTATTCGTTTCAAGGTGCGAGAAAGAGTAAAGAAAGAAGCTAATATCTATATCGCAGACCGCATACCCTCGCCTTTTATTTTAGGCATTATCCACCCTAAAATTTACCTTCCTTCACATTTAAGTGAAGAGGATGCCTCCTTTGTTATTGCTCATGAAAAGGCACATATAAAACGACTTGACTACATATGGAAGCCTTTGGGCTACATACTTTTAACAGTTTACTGGTTTAACCCTGTTTTGTGGCTTGGCTACATTCTCCTTTGCCGTGATATTGAGTACGCCTGTGACGAAAAGGTCGTAAAGGAATTAAACTTAACAGAGAAAAAGAGCTATTCTGAAACACTCTTGAACCTCAGCATACACCGTCCCTATGTCACAGCCTGTCCTGTCGCCTTTGGCGAAAGTGGTGTAAAGAGTAGAATAAAGTCCGTTCTCAATTACAAAAAGCCTGCATTCTGGGTTATTATTGTATCGCTTATTTTGTGCACGGGTTTGGCGGTGTGCTTTTTGACTAATCCCGTGACCAAAAGCTTTGAATCGGGTACATCTTCACCCTTTGTGACATACCACAATGGCAAGCTTTATTTCAACTGTATCGACGGTATTTATTCATGCGATGAAAACTTTGAAAATGCAACGCACCTTACAGAAGGCTACTGTGATTACAGCTTTGTGAATAACTATGTATTATACTATATTGGTGAATCCTTTGAGAACACCACATCCATTGAAGCCATAAACCTTAAAACCTTATCTCACAAAGAGCTTTATTCCTCAAAGGACTTTGATATTTATTACCTTGCACCCATGGGCAAAGATTTCATTTTTGCGGATGGCGACAATTTAATCACCATGAATTCTAAAGGAGAGATTTTGTCCGAGGTTGTGCTTAGCAATTCATATGTAGCTTTTTCAAATAACGATTTTCTGTTATACACAACAAATAAGAACACAGAAATAAGAAAATATGATTTTGAAACTGGCGAAAACGAAAGTGTTTTCA
>JAFQLL010000071.1 GCA_017414645.1 Clostridia bacterium
GAAGAAAACGAAAAGAGCGTTTCTGATTATAAAAAGGGAAAGAAAAATGCATTGGGATTTCTTGTGGGAAGATGCATGAGAGAAACGGGCGGAAGCGGAAACCCTCATATTATAAATGAAATGCTCACAAAAATACTGGAGGTAGAGGAATGATAAGGGTGATGTTTGTCTGCCACGGAAACATTTGCAGAAGCACAATGGCTGAGTTTCTGTTCCGTGACAGAGTTGAAAAAATGGGGCTTGGTGATAAGTTCTATATTGCATCAAGTGCCACAAGCCGTGAAGAAATAGGAAACGGTGTTCATTACGGAACAGCACGGGTGCTTGACCGCTTTGGAATTGATTATTCAAAAAAGAAGGCTGTTCAGCTTACAAAAGCCGATGCAGAAAAATATGACTACTTTATAGGTATGGACGATGCCAACGTTCGGAACATGACAAAAATACTCGCAAGCGGTGATAAGGTTTTTAAATTTCTGGAGTTTTCCGGGAGCACGGCTTCCATTGCAGACCCCTGGTATACGGGAAATTTTGAGGAAACCTTGCGTGATGTGGAAAAGGGAATAGACGGATTTTTAAAGCATCTTAAAGAGGAGGGGAAGATATGAAGGGCGAAAACTACAGCCTTGACAGTGTTGATTACGCTATACTTAACTGTTTGAAGGAAAATGCGAGAATGACATCCTCGGAGATAGGCAAAAAGATTAATTTGTCGGTATCGGCAGTTATTGAAAGAATAAAGAAGCTTGAAAAGAATAATATAATACAGGGCTATACCGTGAGCCTTAACCAGGCTAAGATAGGTAATTCTTTGATTGCCATTATGGAGGTAAGCTTAGAGCATCCCAAATACTATGATGCATTTGCGGAAATGATACAGAACAACCCCAATGTTCAGTCCTGCTATTACAGAACGGGCGAGTTTGACTTTATTATAAACATATACACGGATTCTGCCGACAGTCTTGAGAAAATACACCGCAACATAATGAACATGGCGGGCATTCAGGCTACCAAAACTCATTTTGTACTTAAGGTTGTAAAAAATGATTTCAACGTTATCCCCGAGGTGGGAGAGGTGTGAAAACCCGTCAACCACGGGGTTTGATAAATCTTATCTAAAATTTGCAAATTTTTTATAAGATTTTTGTTGATATTTTATAAAAAAGATGTTATTATTATGTTATCAAATTTATGCCTAAAAGGCATGGGAGGAGAAAATTATGAACAAATTACTCAAAAGCGCAGTATCTTTGGTAATTGCTCTTGCAATGGTAATGTCTGTTGTAAGCTCTTTTGCAATTACAGCCGGTGCTGCAGAGGACAAGGGTGCCATTATGCCTACATATGAGGGCACAATCAAGGCACTTGAAGCGGCTAATGACTATTATCAGACAGTAGTTAAGCATAACCAGGTTGAATATGGTATTCCTAACTATTTCTGGGCTAAGGCTGCTTATTTAACAGGTAACATGGAAGCTTATTATGCTACAGGTATTGAAGCATACCGTAAGTATGCTACAGACTGGGCTAATTCCTGTGGTTGGTCAAGTGCTCCCAGCACAAACAAGAATGAATGGAAGTGGGGCTACGACCAGAGCTTCAACAGTAAGCACGTTCTCTTCGGTGACTTCCAGATCTGCTTCCAGTCCTACATCGATCTTTACAATATTGAAAAGAACGAATCCAAGGGCGCAGTAGCTGATCAGAGAAAGATCGCAAGAGCTCTTGAAGTTATGAGCGAAGAAGTTTCCAGATCCAACGACGACTTCTGGTGGTGGGCAGACTCTCTCTACATGGTTATGCCCGTTATGACAAAGCTCTACCAGGTAACTCAGGACGAAAAGTACCTTGACGGTCTCTATCGTTTCTGGAAGTATGCTAAGGAACTTATGTACGACGGCCCCGGCGGTATCCCCACACATGCAGGCGGATACACAACAAGCGCTAAGCTTGCTAACGGTGCAAGATACTCCGATCCTAACAACTATACATATCTCTTCTTCCGTGATGCAGGTTATGTATTCCCCTTGAAGCCTAACCCCGGCCATGAAGGCGAAAAGAACTTCTGGGCACGTGGTGACGGTTGGGTATTTGCAGGTCTTGCAAAGGTTCTTCAGGATATGCCCGATGATTACGAGCATTATGATGAATTCCTTAACACATACCTCGAAATGGCTCCTGCTATCCGTGACTGCATGAGAACAGACGAAAACGGTTACGGCTTCTGGACACAGAGTATGCTTCAGGGCTATCCCACTTCTGCTTCTAACCCTAACGGTTACGAAACAAGTGGTACAGCATTCTTCACATACGGCTTTGCATGGGGTATCAATGCAGGTATCCTTCCCAAGGACGAATATCTTGAAACAGCAGTTCGTGCATGGAACTATCTTGAAAACATAGCTCTTCAGCCCGACGGTATGGTTGGTTACGTTCAGTACATCGGTTCCAACGCTACAAAGGCTATGGGTCCCAGAGACAACCAGAACTTCGGTGTTGGTGCATACCTTCTTGCTGCTGCTGAAATGAGCAGACTTGTAGGTCACACACAGAAGGGTGACAACTATCCTTACCTTCAGAAGAAGATGCAGACATATCTTGCACTCAGAGTGAACACACCTCACTACTACAAGGATGGCAAGATTGGTCATATCGATGAAAACGATCACAGCGTAGAAGTATTCCTTACAAACGACCTTAACGGCAACTCCACAAGCATGATGCCCGCAAGATTGGTTGTTGAATCCTTCGGTGGCCAGGTTCAGTGGAATGAAGCTGCAAGAACAGTTACAGCTACACTTGGCGACAGAACAGTTATATTCACAGTTGATACAAACGTTATCAAGGTTAACGGTGTAGATACACTTGCTCCTGCTAACACAGTTATCGTTGGCGGCAGAACATTCGTTCCTCTCCGTGCTCTTGCTGAATCTCTCGGTAAGAAGGTTTACTGGAACCAGGGTGATCATCCCTCTAATGGTCTTATCGTAATCGGTCATAAGGCTAACCCCTTCTATGCTGAAAGCGATGCAGGTCTTGTAGAAATGCTCAGAACAATGCTCGGCAAGCCCGAAACATACCCCACAAGACCCAAGCAGCCCGAAAAGGCATTCGTGCTTAAGGTTCCCACACTTTCCGATGCTAACAGAATTCAGGCTGACACAATCGAAGCAAGTGAAGAACCCGAAGGCGATCACGGTCCTTACAATGCTTCCGACGGACGTACAGATGAAAACAGCCGTTACGTTGGTAACAGCCAGGGTTGTAACATTTCCTTCACATACAAGGAACCCGTTGACGTTGGTCAGGTAGCTCTTGTATTCTGGAAGACAGCTCAGAGAACAACAAAGTTCAAGCTCGAATATACAGCTGACGGTACAAACTGGAAGCAGGTATACAACGGCTCCACAACAATGGGCAAGGCTAAGGAAGTATTTGATATCAATACAAAGGTTAAGGCATTCAGAATCTTTGGTTACGGTAACAGCGAAGGCTCCAACTGGTTCAGCCTTATCGAATTTGAAGTTTACAAGCCCGGCGTAAAGGCAGGCGATGCAGTTTCTACAACAATTACAGATTCTACAACACCTTCCTCCGCTACAAGCAACAAGGCTACAGGCACAAAGGTTAATGTAAATGCAAGTGCAGTTACATTCTCTCAGCAGCCCGAAGCTAATAACCCCGGCAGAAATGCATTTGACGGCAACGCAGGTACAGTATGGGCTTCCAATGGTCCTGCAGAAGCAGTTATTGACCTTGGCAAGAAGATTCCCGTAAGCGAAGTTGGCGTTCAGTTCAAGATGTATGAAGACGACAGAACAATTCCTTACTCTGTTGAAATTTCTGACAACAGATCTGCATGGACATCCGTATTCAACGGTTCCTCCAAGGCACTCAGCGGTGACATGCTCTACGCTGCAGTTGGTAAGGAAGCAAGGTACGTAAAGGTTAAGGTTGAAGGTAACACTGTTTCCGGTTGGTCTTCCGTAGCAGAAATCGCTGTATACACAGGCGATGCCAAGGCAGCTGAAGGCGCAGGTACAACAACTACAACTACAACAACAGCTACAACAGGCAACAAGGCTAACGGCACAAAGGTTAATGTAAACGCTAACAACGTTACATTCTCTCAGCAGCCCGAAGCTAACAACCCCGGTAGAAATGCATTTGACGGCAATACAGCATCTGTATGGGCTTCCAATGGTCCTGCAGAAGCGGTTATCGACCTCGGCAAGGCTACAAAGGTTAGCTCTGTAGGCGTTCAGTTTATGCTTTACGGCGATGACAGAACAATTCCTTTCTCTGTTTCTGTTTCTAACGATAAGTCTTCCTGGACAACAGTTTACACAGGCTCTTCCGTAGCTTTCAGCGGCGACATGATTTTCGTTAACGCTGATGTTGACGCAAAGTATGTTAAGGTTAACGTTGAAGGTAACAACATTTCCGGTTGGTCCTCCGTTGCTGAATTAGCAGTATATTCTAAGTAATAACTTACAAATTAAGTCCCTCGGGTTTTCCGGGGGACTTTTTGTGTGGAAAAATTACATAATGATAATATTATGTTCAAAAAATATTCACATTTTTTTGACAAAATGTTACTTGTGTGATAAAATTATAAAGAAAAGACATCTTCGGAGGACAAATACATGGATATTAGAAGTAAATTGAATGTGCCGAATTTTATAACCTCGCTGAGAATTGTTGGTGCATTCATAATGATGTTTACAACAATTTTTACTAATGAATTTTACATTATTTATACCCTTTGCGGTATAACAGATGTGCTTGACGGCTTTATTGCAAGAATGACAAAGAAAACAACTGAATTTGGTGCTAAACTGGACTCTGTTGCGGATTTGCTCTTTTACGGCACAATGCTTGTAAAGCTTCTGCCTGAGATGCTCAGTGCAATGCCCAATGCGATGCCCGTTATGATTGCAAGCCTGCTTGCACTGAGGGTGTGCTCTTATCTTATTGCCGCTTTCAGGTATAAGAAGTTTGCATCATTACATACATATATGAACAAATTAAGCGGTTTTTCCTGCTTTGTAATGCCTTATCTTGTGTGGTTTGGCATTCCGCAGAATATTGTTTATTCCGTAGTGTACGGCATTGCTGTTGTGGCAGGGCTTGAGGAGCTTCTTATTCATTCCTCGGCACAGAATTACACAAGAGGCAACCGTACTGTTATTACTGCAGTTAAGGACGGCAAAAAGGACGAATAAGGTTGACAGATGGTGTTTGTCTGTGTTAGTATAACTAA
>JAFQLL010000072.1 GCA_017414645.1 Clostridia bacterium
ACATCCGCGCCTCTCGTTTCGTGAGGCAAAATCTATTATATATAAAACACATTGCTTTGTCAAGAACTTTTTTCAATTTTTCGTAAGTTTTTTATAGGCTTTTTCAGCTCACAAAAAGCTCTTTCAATGTGTGTTATATACTCTTGTTTGTTGCCGTCATTTCAAACAGCTTTTGTATTTTAGCACGCTCTTATTTAATTGTCAACACCTTTTTTAAACTTTTTTTGCCCTTTTTCTACCTTCTACTTACATGTGAAAAACCGCCTAATTCCTTAGGCGGTTTTTGTGCAGTTTGACTATATTACTTTTCCTTTGACCTTTCGTCCCAGAAGGTACAATCGTCTCTTCCTATAACTTTTGATGTAAAAGGTGTATTGTCGTTCTTTTTATAGTGCTTTGTAGCGCGGAACACATATTTTGCACCGATAAACACAATAGGAATATTTACATACGCAATAAGAATGTTGCCAAGGTCAGAGAATGCCCAGAGGTTGTCAAGATTAAGGCCTGCAATATTACAAAGAATACCGAAGGCTGCAACAAACAGGCCAATGCCTCTCACAACATTTATAAATCCTTTATCCTTGCGGATACGGTTTGCAGCAATTTCCGAGAAGCTTATCATGCCCAAAAGACAGGTGTAGGCAAAAAGCGCAAAGCACAGTGTAACAAGGAAGGTTACAACTGCATTCATTGCAGTGCCCGGTGTAAGCTCTGCCACAGATGCCGTAAACTTAGGAAGCTTATCCATAGCAGCCCACGCTGCTGCATCAGCTTTGTCCCAGCAGCGTGCCATTACAACAACAAAGCCGGAAAGTGTACATATAATAATAGTGTCTAAAAATACGCCGATAGAAGCTAATATACCCTGTTCGCAGGGGTGGTTCGCATCGCTTGCTGCAGCGCTCATCGTAATTGTACCCTGTCCTGCTTCGTTACTCATAAGGCCTCGCTTTACGCCTTGTGCAAGCACTGTGCCGAACATTCCGCCAAACACAGCCTCGGGGGTAAACGCACCCTTGAATACTGCCGTGAAGAAATAGGGCACTGCGCCAAGGTTAAGAGCTATAAGCACCAGCACGGTAACAATATACAAAACAGCCATAACAGGCACCATTTTGTCGGTCCACTTTGTTACCTTCTTGATACCGCCAAAAGCAATGAACCCTGTTCCAATAACTATAATTGCGCCGACTATATAATAGAAGAAAGAGTCGCTTGCAATTGCTGTACCTGTTACGATCTCTGCCATTCTGCCAACAGAGGACACAACGTTAAAGCCCTGAGCCGGAAGACAGCACAATGCATACAATATGTAAAGAACAGATAAGGATACGCCAACCCAAACATAGTTGCCTAAAAGCTTTCTGCCGTAGAAGGGCAAGCCACCTACAAATTCGTCATCCTTCTTTTCTTTAAAAATCTGAGCGAGCACACCTTCCATGTATGCTACTGCCATGCCAAAGAATGCCGAAACCCACATCCAGAAAACAGCGCCGGGACCGCCAACTGCAATGGCACCCGTAACACCTATGATATTACCGGGGCCAACTCGCATTGCCGATGAAAGCATAAATGCCGCCAAGGGCGAAACGCCTGTTTTAACAGCCCTCTTCTGCGCCATTATTTTAACACCACGTTTAAAATGGGTTACCTGCATAAACCCAAGCTTAAATGAAAAGAACAAGCCTGAGCCCAAAAGGAGAATTATTGCCAAAGAGAAATTGCCTAATATTGGTATGTTCGCATACCAATCGAAGTTCGTGGGAAAATCCCACAAAAAGTCCGACACTGGAGTTATGAAAGAAAAAATACTGTTTACCCATTCAAAAATACCTTGCATTTGACACACTCCTTTATATTTAATTTTCCTATAATACAAGTATAACATGATATGTAGAGAATGTCAAAAGGGTATTATATGGTTCTTCAATGCAAACAAATAAAATTTATTCATTTTTTTAAATTTAGCTATTGACAAATCAAGTTTTATCCATTATAATTCATAAAGTAGCTGAAAGGCAACAACTTAATATCTGGGTGTAGCGCAGATTGGTAGCGTGCTTGAATGGGGTTCAAGAGGCCGGGAGTTCGAGTCTCCCCACTCAGACCAGCCGTAGGGTTTATTCCTACGGCATTTTTGTTTTTTAGCGACCGTGTTTAAATGGTTTGTTGACATACTCTGATTGGAATGATAAACTTAAAATATAAAGAAAGGAGAATGCCTTATGTCTAACCGGAAAATTGCCATAACAGCATCGCTGTATCTGTGCATAAGTAGTTTTTTATGCACTGCACTTTATA
>JAFQLL010000073.1 GCA_017414645.1 Clostridia bacterium
CCTAATTAAAAAAAATGAGCTAAAAGATAACGGTCCACTATGGAGACATATCTTTAAAATATAATGATGGTTATTTAACATTGTATAATATACATTATATCAAAAACGACCGTACGTTAGTCCCCATGAGAGCAATATTTGAAGCCCTTGGGGCAGAGGTAAGCTGGGACAACGACACAAGAACAGCAATTGGCAAAAAGGGCAATGTTGAGGTTAAAATAACAATCGGCGAAAATGTGCTCTATAAAAACGGCGAGGCAATTACACTTGATGCGCCTGCCGAAATTACAAATGACAGAACAATGGTGCCCGTGAGAGCCATAAGCGAAGCCTTTGGTTGCACAGTAAATTGGGATAACGACACAAAGACAGTTGAGATAAAAAACTAAAGGATGATGAAAATGAAAAAGGTTTTAAGTTTGGTAATATCATGTTTAATTATTATAGGATGTATTCCTGTTTGTGCTAAAGAAACAGAACAGAATTATAGTGATTTTATAGTAGTTGAGAACGAGGATGATGTTACTATTACAAAAGTAACGCAAAGCAATCTTGTTAATGTAACAATACCGGGTGAAATAAATGGGAAGAAAGTTAAGTTGAGCTCGCATCTGTTTGAAGGGATGGAATCCTTGGAGAGCGTAATAATTGAAGAGGGTGTAGTAGAAATACCCGAAAATGCTTTTCACAAATGTATAAATTTGAAAACTGTTAAATTACCAAATACCCTTGAAATTATAGATGAATGGGCATTTCGTGAGAGCGGACTCAATGAGATTGATTTGCCTAATAGGGTGATTTCTATTGGAAACAGTGCCTTCAATGGAACAAAAATAACAAACGTAAGAATACCTGAGAAGGTAACAATATTATCTAATTACGTGTTCTCAGGATGTGAGCAATTGACATTTGTTGACTTGAACAATGTGGAAGTTGTAAGGCAAGGGGCGTTTTCTGAATGTATAAAACTCGAAAAAGTGGTTCATTCAGGCAATCTTATTGAATTAGAGTCATGTGTTTTTGAGAATTGCCCGGTATTAAATGAAATCGATGTTAAAAATGTAAAAGCATTTGGTAGTCGGGTATTTTATGGAAATGAGAAAATAGAATATATGAATCTTCAAAGTGTTGAAGAAGCGGTAATGGTAAAAGATGATTATATTCAAGGAGATGAAAATCCATATTTTGTAGGTGAGTGGTATATAAAAGGTGGGGGTATAAGTTCTCCATTGTCATTTTCCAGTTTTTCGGGAATGATGGCATTGAAAACTGTGAGAGTTAATTTAGCTAATTTCAAGACCAAAGGTATCGGTGTATTGTTTTTTCGCACACCCCAATTAGACACCATAATTTACGAAAACTTTTCTCCTGAAGTGACCGGGAAATGGCTTTGCCATGAATATGACCTCACAAAACCAAGGAATACAAATCTTGTATTATATGGAAATGAAGATGTTAAAGCATATTCGGAAAGTATTGGAATTTCATTCAAAGAATTAATTGACGTAAACCTTAATGGTGAACGAATCCGGATGGACGACTGCTTGCCTTACATCAAAAACGACCGCACGTTAGTCCCCATGCGTACTATATTTGAAGCACTTGGGGCAGAGGTAAATTGGGATAATGACACACGAACAGCAATTGGCAAAAAGGGCAATGTAGAGGTTAAAATAACAATCGGCGAAAATGTTTTGTACAAAAACGGCGAAGCTATTGAGCTTGATGCGCCTGCCGAAATTACAAACGACAGAACAATGGTGCCCGTGAGAGCCATAAGCGAAGCCTTTGGCTGTACAGTAAATTGGGATAACGACACAAAGACAGTTGAGATAACAAACTGAATTTGCCAAAAGGGGTCTGTCCCCAAGTGTGCAGAAGAGGAGGTAAAAGCATGAAAAAAGCATTAGCTATAATTGCAACCATAATAACCTTGTTTGTAGCCTTATGTTTGCAGGCACAGGCAAAAAGTGAATTTAAGCTTGATGAAAACGGCGTGCTCTGGGGCAAAGGCGACAATAATCACTGCCAGCTTGGCTTTGATTCAAACGGAGAAAATGTAGAAGACTTTGTTAAAATTACTGACAATGTAAAGGAATTTACGGGAAATTCTACAATCTACGCCATAAAAAACGACAACTCCGTATGGGCATGGGGTTATAACGGCGAAGGAAACTGCGGAACAGGTAACACCGAAACTGTTAAGACACCTACAAAGATTTTGGACAACGCAGTGCAGTCAAGCTTTTCAAGCGGCTGTATTGTTTTAGATGCAGAGGGCAAGCTTTGGGTGTGGGGAAGTAATGCTTCGTCAAGCCTTTGGGGTCCAAACTACGGAAATATAGGCTTGGGAGATGAAGTGGAATTTATTTCAACACCTACCATATTATTGGAGGATGTAAGAGAAATTTCCCTTGGATTTGTGAGCTCATCGAAGGCTGTATTTGCAATTAAAAACAATGGCGAGCTGTTTGGGTTTGGAAGAGATGCTTCAGATTTTGGCTTGAGCACTGCAATTAAAAAGGTAGAAGAAATAAATAATGCTAAAAAGGTAACAGTTTCCAACTATATGGCAATTGCCGAAACAAATGACAACGAGGTATATGTGTGCGGAAGCTATCCCATAGGCACGTGGAGTGCTACCACACAAACGCAGACAATCTCTTCAAATTTTAAAAAGATTTTTGACGATGTAAAAATGATTGCTGAGGGCTATGATTCCACTGCAATTTGTGTAATAAAAAACGACAACAATCTTTACGGCTGGGGATATAAACCCAATTTCGGGATGAGGTCGGAAAATAAAAACTCATATACTGACAAGTATACAAAAGACGCCGTAATGCTTTTGGAAAACGTGAAGGATGCTGTATATGTAAAAGTGCCAAATATGTGGACAAGGCTTTTTGTGCTTACAAATGAAGGCGATTTGTATATTTCACGAAGAGTAGGTGTTGCATATTACGGTTCAGTGGGCTTGCCCATAAATGACATTGAAAAAAACTGCCTTACACTTGCAATGACAAACGTGGAAGAAATCCTCCCCGACGGCACTGTTATGCACAAAAACGGAAGTGTGTGGTCGGTAGGCAATTCTGTTCTGGAAAAAATACATGCAGAAGAAGTTAAAGAAAACGAATGCATTTCGCCTCCTACAAAGGACTTTGCCACGGCAATTACAGGGGACGGATACAAATACGAAAACGGCACGCTTTATCTTACAGGCATCGGGGAGGCGAGTGTGCCTACGATAGATGTTGAACCAACTGAAATTAAAAAGCTTGTTGTAGGAAAGAGCATCACAAATCTTGACAATGTTATATCCGCCTTGAATAAAAACGAAAAATCCTGGTGGGTTGAAGAAATAATTGTGGATGAAGAAAACGAGCATTTTTCAAGTCTTAATGGTGTTTTGTTCAATAAGGACAAAAGTGTGCTTATAAAATTCCCTCCTTTTAAAGAGGGGGAATATACTATTCCCGAAGGGGTGAAAGAGCTCGATGCAAGAACCTTTGCGCGAAGCATCAATGTAACAAAGGTTATTATACCCGATGGCGTTACCGAAATAAAAAGCGGAACCTTCAGCCAGTGCATGAAGCTTGAAAGTATAACAATACCCAAAAGCGTTAAAATAATCGAGGCAGGCGCATTTTCGGGTGGCGACACAAACATGATAGGTCAGCATCCTACAGCCTTAAAGGAAATTGACTACAAGGGAGCCTATGCCCAATGGTCACAGATTCAGAAGGGTGCAAGCTACAACTACCACCGTATGAACATTACCCAAGGCGGTGACATTTTAAAGAAAGCAACAAAGCATTTTACCGATACATACATACTTTTTGGAGGAAAAAGAATTGACCTTACAGCACCTATGTATGCAAGCTATGACCGTGTAATGGTGCCCTTGGAGGATATATGCACTGCCATGGGCTACAGCGTGCAGTGGGACAATGCCGCATGGGGCGTTCGGGCAATAAAAGATAGCACTCATATTTTGTTCCCAATTTTCCCCGACAACACTTCTAAAGGCGAGGTTTACGACGTTTATTACATAGACGGCAGCGGCGAAAGTGTGGTAACACAAAATTCATACCAGTTGCAGAGCCTTCAGGGCGGTTTGTATTACGAGGATATTTACCATCACACAGTACTTGATAACGGCAAGGCAATGGCAAGCGTTAAGCTTCTGGAAAAGGTTTTCGGAAGCGAGGCTATATTCGGAACAGACGACATGAAAAGTAAAGCCGAATTTATAAGCCGTTTTGATGACCATACTATTGTATTTTATGAGAACACCATATGGGCATGGGGCGGAGAGTATGGCGAAGTGCCTGTAAAGCTTCTTGAAAATGTGAAAAAGCTTGAAGTTTTGAATGCATCTTCGGGCGAATATTCCTATTATGCTATTTGTGAGGACAACAGCCTTTACGTGTGGGGGGCACACGGCTTTTATGCAAATATGATGCCCGGCTCAAAACCTTCAACATATACCTACGTGGGCGGTATGCTTGGAATGGCTTGCAATACAAATGTTGCACCTTTATATTATGGACCGCCCGGAAGCATTGATTATTCAAAATATTCAGAGAAAACCCCGGACCAGACAACGCCTGTTAAGCTCCTTGATAACATAGAAAAGGTAATTGCAGGTGATGGCAAGGTTGTAGCCTTGGGGGTAAACGGCGAGGTATACATCTGGGGACAGTGCTCAGATGCTAACAATATTGCGCCCAAATTAATCAATTCAAATGCCCAAAAGGTTTATGTGACAGGCACAAGCCCTGCATTTAATACAGGCTTGATAGGAATTCTTGAAAAATATGATTCCTTAGCCATATACTCAGGAGACAGCTTAAAGGTGAGAGTAAATGATGTGGTGAAGACATATGTAGTGATGCAACAGTACTTCCCTTCGTTTTTTGTTCTCGCAAAGGATGGCAGGCTGTGGAAAGCAGATTCCTCAGACAAAAATGTTGTGATGGAAAATGTCACAGGCTTTGAGCAGATTAAAGGAATAATATATGTAAGGACAGCTGACGGCAGCGTGTATGAAAGTGGACTGTTGACAGGCAATCTTCAACTAACCGACAAAGAAATTGAGTTTGAAGAAATTTTTGAAAGAAAAATAACTGTTAATGTGAATGGTGAAACACTTATTACCGATGTAAATCCCTACATCAAAAACGACCGCACGTTAGTCCCCATGAGAGCAATATTTGAAGCCCTTGGGGCAGAGGTAAGCTGGGACAACGACACAAGAACAGCAATCGGCAAAAAGGGCAATGTTGAAGTTAAAATAACAATCGGCGAAAATGTGCTCTACAAAAACGGTGAAGCAATTGAGCTTGATGCGCCTGCCGAAATTACAAACGACAGAACAATGGTGCCTGTAAGAGCCATAAGCGAAGCTTTTGGCTGCACTGTTAATTGGGATAACGACACAAAGACAGTTGAGATAACAAATTAAGGAAGATGAACATGAAAAAAGCATTATTTTTAATAAGCCTTATAATTGCAGCACTTGGCATAACAGCTCACGCACAAGCAGAGGACTTTATGTACGAAATAGTTGACAACGAAGCTGTTGGCGAGACGGAAAACTTAAATTCAAATACAGAAGATAACCCTAAGCTTCAATGGGCATATTTTACTTATGAGGAAGCAGCTGATATTGTAACCATAACAGGGCTTAGCGAAAATGCACCTTTGGATATTGTTATTCCCGGTGAGATAAACGGTAAAAAGGTGATACTCGCCGAAGGCGCTTTTTCTTCGGGAAAAATGGAAAGTGTTATTATTGAAAATGGAATAACACTTATACCTCAAAATTGTTTTTATAACTGTGATAATTTAAAAAGTGTGACTTTGCCCGATGGTATTACAAAAATTGGTGGATGGGCGTTTTATGATTGTGATAACCTCGCAAATGTTGATTTGGGTAAGACTTTGATTGCCGTCTATGGCCATTCATTTGCAAATTGTGAGCAATTAGAAGAAATTGATTTGCCGGATAGTCTCATTTATCTTTATAATGCCGCATTTGAAAATTGTACCAATCTTAAAACAATAACTTTACCAAAAAATCTTAAAAAAATAGAGTCAGATGTATTCGCAGGGTGTGATAAGCTTACAAGTGTTACAATAGATGATAAAAACGAGTATTTCTCAATTGAAGATGGAATTATTTTCAATAAAGAAAAAACAGAACTTATTATGGCGTTGCCGTATCTGACAGGGACGGTAGTGGTACCTGAAGGAATGACTGAGGTGCCGTATAAAGCTTTTAGTAATAGTAGTGTTGAAACCGTTATTATGCACGATAATATTACTGCAATTAGATATGGAGCTTTTCATAATTGCAGTAATCTGAAAAACATAACAATTCCAGACAAGGTTACAGATCTGGGCGAGTATACCTTTACGAATTGTAATAGACTTAAAACTGTTATTCTCGGTAATGAATTAAAGTATTTGTACAGAAGTGCGTTTTATAACTGTAAAATTGATACTCTCGTAATAAAAGCGGAGGATGTTATTATCGAAAGAGAAGAAGACGCAAGATTTGGGCGTCTTGGCACACCCGGAATAGCATATTCGACGTTTCATAATACTACGATTGGAACAATTTATGGTTATGAAGGAAGCGATGCAGAAAAATATGCAAATGAAATGGGAATTGAGTTTATTCCCATTGACGAGGAAATAACAATTAAAATCAATTCTGCAGAAATAGAATGCGATACTTCTCCCTACATCAAAAACAACCGCACAATGGTGCCTATGCGTGCGATATTTGAAGCATTGGGGGCAGAGGTAAGTTGGGACGATGCAACAAAAACAGCAATCGGAGTAAAAGACGGCATTGAAGTTAAAATCACAATTGGTGAAAATGTGCTCTATAAAAATGGTGAAGCAATTGAACTTGATGCACCTGCTGAAATCACCAACGACAGAACGATGGTGCCTGTAAGGGCAATTAGCGAAGCCTTTGGCTGTACAGTAAATTGGGATAACGACACAAAGACAGTTGAGATAACAAATTAAGGAAGATGAACATGAAAAAAGCATTAGCTATAGTTGCAACCATAGTAACGCTGTTTACAGCCTTATGTTTGCAGACACAGGCAGTCGCGATTTATGAGGGTGACTGCGGACAAAATATAATATGGGTGTATGACGAAGAGACCAAAACACTTACCCTTTCGGGCAGCGGTTATATGGATAACTATACCGGTGAAATCGATTATACGATAGGTGCACCGCGTTTAGATGTAAATTTTAACTGCGCAAAAGCATTGATATTTCCTTATTGGAAAAAAACAGAGTTACCACCGGGTGAATTCAGAGATGATTTAGATATAAGAAGGCTCGTCGTTGGAGAAGGTATTAAAAGCATTGGCTGTTCTGCCTTTGAAAATGAGGAAATCGAAGAAGTCATCCTTCCCGAAAGCTTGGAGATAATTGGCGACAGAGCTTTTTTGAACTGTAAAAACATAAAAGAAATTAAGCTTCCCGAAAACCTTATCGGTATAGGCAAACGTGCTTTTGAAGGTTGTGAAAGTTTAGTTAAGGTTAATTTGCCCGACAAGGATTTTATAATAGGTGCCGCAAAGGACGATTTTGATTCAAAGAGGGAAATTTACATTGGACATTATGCGTTTTTTGAAACACCTTATATAAAAGCACAGACTGAAGAAAAATACATTCCTCTTCAAAAAAGCGACAAGGGAATAATACACCCCAGGTCAAAATACGAAGATGATTATATCGGACCATGTGAAAGCACCCTTTGGTATGAGAAAGAAATATATAGCGAGGACAGCATTGTTGACGGTGTGTGCGGAGCAAACCTTACCTGGCATTACGAGAATAACACTCTTACAATTTCGGGAACAGGCGACATGACAGATTATCATTATTATCCTTTTAGTGTTCCTAAATGGTTAGAGGACCATTATCCTGCGAGGTGGAGTCAATGGCGAGAAAGCATGCAAAATCTGGTTATAGAAAATATTATAGTCGAAGATGGCGTAACCTCAATTGGCACATGGGCTTTCTCAGGCATAAACGGAAGAAGGCTTGCGATATATATTCCCGATAGCGTAAAAGAAATACCGCCCTATGCATTTAAAATATGCAACAGAGTTTTTGTTGTAAGAATGCCTCAGCATTTATTGGAAAAGAAAGATGAAATTTTTGCAGATCATACTAATATGATGATTGAAGATACTGACAGGTGGGTTATTGTAACAAGCGATGATGAAGAATTTGAAAGCATCAAAAACAGTGTTGCAATAATGCGCGAAACTCCTTTATCAATAGCAAAGTATTCATTAGGAGCGGGGTATATCAAAAACGACCGCACAATGGTGCCTATGCGTGCCATTTTTGAATCGTTGGGTGCAGATGTAAGTTGGGATGATTCAACCAAAACAGCAATCGGTGTGAAGGATGGCGTAGAGGTTAAAATAACAATCGGCGAAAATGTTTTGTACAAAAACGGCGAAGCTATTGAGCTTGATGCGCCTGCCGAAATTACAAACGACAGAACAATGGTGCCCGTGAGAGCAATAAGCGAAGCCTTTGGTTGCACGGTTGAGTGGGATAACGAAACGAAAACAGTTGAGATAACAAGTTAAGGAAGATGAACATGAAAAAAGTTATAAGCTTAATTTTAATACTGTGCATGGCAATATCTGCGGTGCCGACCTTGGCAGAGGAAGTAAAAATTCCCCGTGATAGCCTTTTAGAGGAAATTACGCGCATTGCCGAAGAGTACGGCGGAAAGGTGTCTGTTTACGGTGACAGCATAGTGCTGGCAAAAGACGGCAGAAACATGATAATTACAAAGGACACTGTTTCCTACATGGAAAAGGGCATGCTTGTAACAGAAAGCATTTTTTCTGATGAAATGCATGTGAAAGTTCCCGAAAATGCATTGAAAAGTGTTCTTGGTGTGGACAGCATAAGCTTGAAAATGCAGAAAACACAAGCATATTACGACAAAATTGAGAGCTTTAAGCAGGGCTTTTGTGCCATAACAGAAAGAGTGGAAACCGACTGGGGCACAATTGTGGAGTACAGTAATTATCTTTACATCCCCCCCTGGGGATATGAGTCCTATAAAAACCATCTTTGTTATGTAAGATGGGACGGACAGAGCGCGGGAATTTCTTCCTATGCGCCTGAAGAAAACCACTCAGGCTTAATAGCATACGAGAGCATAGAAATTTCCGAGGATGGTAGAACTGCATTGGTAAAGTACCCTGAGCTCAGAAACCTGGGCACAATATGTGTTGAGGTTGACCTTGTAAATTGTACGGCTGTAAAAACCACAATTCCTTATGTGAAAAAGGAAGAGCAGGGCGACATAACATCCACCGACGAAACCGCAAGCGGAAAATGCCAGGGTTATTCCCATCTTCAGGAACGCCCCGACACAAATGTAATGTGGGAATATAATAACGGAACACTTACCATTACAGGCGATGAACCCATGCACGACTTTTTCTACACTTACGGAGGCAGAACACAGCACACCGTAAGAACAAGCACCCCTTGGGATTATACGTCAAAAATTAAAAGGATTATTATATCCGAGGGAGTAAAGTCCGTTTCAAGGTACGCCTTTGAAAATTGTGTTAATCTGGAAGAGGTTGTAATTGCCGACAACGTGGCAATTAACACAGGTGCCTTTAATTACCTGAAAAACCTTGAAAAGGTACATTTGGGCAAAAACTGCATAATAGGTGAAGAAGCCTTCCGAGGCTGTACTGCAATTTGTGAAATTACAATCCCTGAGGGAACAGCCATTCAGCATAACGCATTTTACAATTGCCACAGTTTAAATAAGGTGAATTTTGAAGGCAGGAATATTAATCTTACAGACACAAGCTTTGAAAAAACACCCTTTTATGCAACAGTGGACGAAATTGTTATTGGTGATGAGCTTTTGTGGATAAAAAACGCCAAAAAGCTTGAAAGCTACATTGTGCCCGAGGGTATAACAAGAATAGGTGCAAATGTGTTCTCAGGTGGCAATTTGAAAGAAATTAAGCTGCCCGAAAGCCTTGTTGAAATAGGAAACGGAGCGTTCCTCTCCTGCGACTTTACCGAAATCAAATTGCCCTCCAATTTGAAAAAAATCGGCTCGGAAGCCTTCAACTTTTGTAAATTTGCCGAAATTAAATTTCCTCAGAGCCTCGAATACATAGGCGACAAAGCCTTTGCAAGCTCTGCTCTTACGAGCGTTACAATAGGCAAAAATGTTGTTGTGGCAGATGCCAAAAGCCAGTATTCAGGCGGAGCCTTTGATGATTGTGAAAACCTTGAAACCGTTGTGTTTGAAGAGGGCGTGGAAAAAATTGCAGCGGGAATGTTTTACGGGTGCAAGCGCCTTGAAAGCGTAAAAATTCCTGACAGCGTTAAGGTTATCGGCAACAGAGCCTTTGAAAGATGCGAAGGCCTCATAAGCCTTCCTATAGGCAAGGCTGTTACTGAAATTGGCCATAATGCTTATGAATACTGCAACAATATTACCTTTGCGGATATAAGCCACGTTCAGAATATCGGAAGCGGTGTTTTTAAAGAATGCGATAAGCTTACCAAGGTTGTTCTGAACGAAAACTTAACAGAAATACCAAGTGAACTGTTTTACGGCTGTAACTCTCTTGCCGAGGTTAACATTCCCAAGAACATTACTGCAATTAATGATTCTGCCTTTTGCTACACAAAAAGCCTTACGGGTGAATTTGTAATTCCCGACACTGTAACAAGCATAGGTAACAGTGTGTTCAGACAAAGCGGATTTTCAAGCATTATAATGCCCGATTCCATAACAGAGGTGGGAACCTATTTAGCAGAGGAAATGCCTAATCTTACGCATATAAGGCTTTCAGAAAGCCTTACAACAATTCCCATGTCGACCTTTAAAGGTGTAAAAAGCCTTGCAAAAATAACAATTCCGCAATCGGTAACTGAAATTGGCAACAGCGCATTCTCAGACTGTGAAAGCCTTGAGGAAATAATGCTTCCCGATGGGGTAACTAAAATAGGAGATTACGCTTTTTGTAACTGTAAAAAGCTCAGCGAATTCAGATTGCCTGCAAAGCTCACGCATATAGGCAAAAATGCATTTTTAGATTCAGGAATTTATTTGAACGATGCCTACTGGACTGATGGTGGCTTGTACATGCTTAACATACTTTTTGATGTTCGTGACGACCGTGAGGTTTTCAAGGTTAAAGAAGGCACAGCCTTCATTGCGCCTCTTGCCTTTGAAAAAACCAAAAATATAAAAGAAGTTTATATTCCCGGAAGCGTAAAGCAAATTGATTCGTATGTCTTTAGCTATAGTGGCGTAAAAAACGTTTTTATCAATGAAGGTGTTGAGGTTATTTGCAGCAATGCTTTCTATCAGGCAAGCCTTGAAAAGGTAAGTCTGCCCGACAGCCTTAAAACCATTGAGAGTGATGCATTTTCATATTGCAATAATATAAAAGAGCTCACAATTCCTGCAAAGGTTGAAATTGAAAAAAATGCATTTGAAGACTTTGAAGCAAAGCTTGAAAAGCTGACCTTTAAAGAGGGCAGAGAAGAGATAGACATGCATGCTGCATTTGGCTATTCAAAAATTAAAGAGGTTGTTTTGCCCGAAGGCCTTAAAAAAATAGGCGACAAAATGTTTTACGAGTGGAAAAACCTTGAAAGCATCAATTGCCCCGAAAGCCTGGAAGAAATAGGGGAAGAGGCCTTTTATAATTGCGACAAGCTTACTGCCTTTTACGGCGGTGAAAGCCTTAAGATGATAGGCAACAGAGCCTTTTCGGGTTGTGACGAATTAAAGGTTGTTACATACAGCGAAAATGCACAGCTTGGTGAAAACGTGTTCGAGCAATGTCCTTTAATGCCACATCACTAAAAATTTAAAACGGAGGCATAACAATGAAAAAAGTTATAAGCTTAATTTTAATGCTGTTAATACTATTAAGCGCAGTTAATGTATTCGGAGCGGAGGAACAAGAAGAAACCATAGGGTTGAATTTTGTTACATATAAAGTAAAAGACGGAGAAGCAGAGGTATTTTGGGTTAACAGAGATTTGAAAGGAAAGGTTGAAATTCCTGAAAGTGTGAACGGATATCCTGTTGTCACAATAGACGAATATGCATTTAATGATTGTGCTAATATTACAGAAGTGATATTGCCAAAAAGCATCCAAAATATATATGGTCCCGGATTCAGAGGATGTACCAATCTTGAAAAAATTAACATTCCCTGTCGTGCAATATACTCACCTATATTTCAAAAAAACCAGAAGCTTAAAGAGGTTGTTCTTGAAGAAAACTTGAATTATTTGCATCATGGTGCTTATAGCGATTGCAAAATAGAAAAACTGATAATTAAAAGCGAAAATATTACAATAAGCAGAAAAGGTGAACAGAAAAGACCTGAACCCCAAACAGGAGCATTTACTAATACTGAAATTGGCACTATATATGCTCACAAGGGGAGTGATGCTGAAAAATACGCAAATGAAGAGGGAATTGCGTTTGTTCCTCTTGGTGAGGAAATTACCATCACAATAAATGGTGCGAAGATAGAATGCGACAGTAAACCTTACATCAAACAGGACCGCACATTAGTACCCATGCGAGCAATATTTGAAGCACTTGGTGCATCCGTTAGTTGGGATGATGCAACAAAAACAGCAATCGGAGTAAAAGACGGCATTGAAGTTAAAATAACAATCGGCGAAAATGTGCTTTATAAAAACGGCGAAGCTATTGAGCTTGATGCGCCTGCCGAAATTACAAACGACAGAACAATGGTGCCCGTAAGGGCAATTAGCGAAGCCTTTGGATATATTGTTGAATGGGATAATGAAGCTAAAGCTGTTAATATACTTGACCCGAACAGAAGAGTATACTACATATATGACGAAAACGGACAGGTGAAAGCGACAACGTCCTACCGTGGCAGTACCGATATTACTTATTATTCATATTTATATGATGAAAACGGCAACGTGGTAAGAGTGTGGGAAAGACCCATGATTAAAAACAGCGACAGACTTTTTGAGTATACTTACAATGAAAAGGGACAGGTAATAGCAAAGGGCACGTGTAAAGACTGGTGGATGGATGTCCTCCGCGGAGCACCCATTGACAAAGAGGTTACCTTTACAGAGGTGGAAAAGTATTTTTATGATGAAGAAGGCAGGCTCAACTATGCCGAATATCCCTCGGGTGGAAGAAGATACTATATCTACGATGAGGAAGGAAAGCTTATACGTGAAGAAAACGAAAAAGGCGAAGTTGTAAAAAAATACGTATACCTCGAAGAAGGAAGGATTAATTATACGGAAAGCTATTGATGTTTATTGACACCTCATCAGTCACTTCGTGACAGCTTCTCCTCAAGGAGAAGCCTTTGGGAAAGGAGCGAAATATGAAAAAAATTATAAGCTTAATTTTAATACTGTGCATGGTGCTTTCCGTTGTGCCCGCATTTGCGGAGGAAGAGCCAAAATGGAATATTGACGAAAACGGAGTGCTCATAATTGAAGAGTGTGGAGATTTTATTAACGAAAATATAGCAGTGCTCCTTGGTGATTCGGGTGATTTGTGGGAGGGCAATGAGGTTATAACAAAGGTTGTTTTACCTGACAATGTTATAGGTATAGGAAAAGTTCTTTTTGCAGGATGCACAAACCTTAAAGAGATTGTATTACCTGAAAGCTTAACAGACTTTAGTTTTTATACAGAGTCATTTTCGGACTGCGTTAAACTTGAAAGCATAACTATAAGCGAGAAAAACGAGTATTATAAATCGCTTGACGGAGCACTTTATTCAAAAGACGGCAAAAAATTGATTTTGTACCCCAAGGGAAAAGCGAAGGGTGAAATTACAATAATTGATGGCGTGGAAGAAATTTCGGCAGGTGTTTTCAAAAACTGCACAGAGATAGAAAAGGTTATATTTCCAAATAGTTTAAAAACTATTAAAAACGAAGCATTTTTGGGCTGTGTAGGCCTTAGTGAAATTAACCTTCCTGAGTCGGTTACATACATTGGTGAGGATGCTTTTTCAAAATGCGAAAATTTAAGTGTTATTAAATTTCCGCCTTACGTGTACTTGCAGAATAATCCCTTTAAAGATACGGCGTTTTACAACAATGAGTCAAACCGGACAGATGGCGGACTTTATTTGAACAAACACCTTCTTGAGGTGGATGGTACGGTTACCGAATTTCAAATAAAGCCTGACACGGTGTCGATAGCAGGAGAGGTGTTTGGGGGAACAAAGCTTAAAAAGATTATAATCCCGGCATCTGTCAGATGCATAGGCGATTTGGCATTTGCGCTTACTGATGCTTCAACAGAAATAGTTTTTGAAGAAGGACTTGAAATTTTGGGGAACCAAGCTTTTTATTGGAGCAAAATTCAGAATATTACCCTGCCTCAGAGCTTGAAGATTATCGGCGGATATGCGTTTGGGGATGCAAGCATTAAAAGAATTGTAATTCCCGATAATGTTATAGACATTGGGGAGGGGGCCTTTGAAGGCAGCAGTGTGGAAACTGTTGTAATAGGAAAAAGCGTTGGCAACATTGGTGCATCAGCTTTTGCAAATTGCTATGATTTAAAGAGCATTACAATTCCCGACAGTGTTTATGCTCTGGAAGGAAATGCCCTGGGCACAAGATGGCTTGAAAATATCCATTTGGGAAAAAACCTTCAAAGCTTTAGCGAAAAGGTGTTTGGCTATAACTACCCCTACAACATCAGAAGTATTACAGTTTCTGCAGAAAGTGAATATCTTTCTGTAAAGGATAATGTGGTGTTTGACAAAAAAGGAGAAAAAATACTGTTTTATCCAAATTGTAAAGAGGAGGAAGAGTATGTTATTCCCGATGGTGTTAAAATCATAGGGGAAGAATGCTTTGACTATAATTCTAATTTTACAACTCTTACAATTCCTAAAAGTGTTATTACTATTGAAAAGTACAACAATCCGTCAAAGCTTGTGAACGTGAAATATGCGGGCACACGTGAAGAGTGGGAAAAAATTGATATTCAATCGGGCTGTGATGTGATAAAGGATGCTATTATTACTTTCAGCGACGGAAGCACAAAGAATTTGCATGAGAACCTTCGTTACTGCGAAAAGGATGGCAAGGCATACATTATAGGACTTTGGGACAAAGATGCCCAAAGCGTAACAATACCCGGTGAAATTGACGGGAAAGAGGTTGTAATAGGTAGCTCTGCCTTTAAATCCAGCAAGCTTGTTACAGTAACGTTAGATGAAAGCATTAAAAAGATACCCTACTGTGCTTTCCAAAATTGTGAAAGCTTGCAGAATATAAACCTTGAAAACGTTGAGCATATAGATGGGCAGGCTTTTATGTATTGCACCAGCTTAAAGAACGTTAATCTTTTAAACATTAAGTCCTGGTCGGGTATAAGCGAGGAAAGACTTGACGAAAAAAGAATGCAGTTAGAATTAACTCCAAATCCATGGCTGTATACTTATAACATATCCTCTGTGTATACGATATTTTATGGTGCGAAAATTGAAAATTTGCGCATAAAGTGGCCTGAGGAAAACTTTGAAGAAGGGGCACAAACCTTCCCTGCATTTTTCTTGAATGCTGAAATTAAAAATGTTTATTTTGAAAACTTTACCGTATCACCATCCTTGGCTGAATTTTATGGTATCGACACCTCAAGGTACATCAGAACTTCAGACCCTGATGTTGACCTTACTTATCCCAATTCTGAAATGACTATTTTCGGAAGTAGTGAGGATGTAAAGGGATATGCCGAAGCAATTGGTGTGAATTTTAAGTATATCGATTAAAAGTGCTTTTCTACGGGAGGCGAAAAATATGAAAAAAGTTGTAAGCTTAATTTTAATAATATGCATGGTTTTATGTGTTGTGCCCATCTTTGCACAGGGCGCAGATAAAATCGTACTCCGTGAAGAGCTTTTTGACCGCATTGAAGAAATTTGTAAAGACGCAGGCTGTACGGTTTTTCGTAACGATGTGAGCATAGGCGTACAAAAGGGCACAGTGGGCTTTGCAGTGATGAACGATACCGTTTCCTACATGGAAAATGGCATGCTTGTAACAGAAAGCCTGTATGTGGACGGGGTATATGTAAAGATGCCACAAAAGGCGATTGATATTGTTCTGAACTATACTTTGCCTACAAAAGAAGACCCTGATGAGAAATACGTTTTCAGCACATATTTTAAGGATTTTATAAACACAGACTATTCCTACATGCGTGTTATAAACCAAAGCGTTGAGGACGAGGATTGCATTGTTGAAATAAAAGAGGTTTTAATAGGTGCTGAATACACCTACATTACCGCAAAGATAACTGCAAAAAGTGATGCAGGAAGGGCAATTATTCCCGTATGGTCCAACTTCAGCTGGATGAATTTTTACGGAACAACCCACGGGGATCTGACAACAGATCTTACTTATAGTGCCAATAGTGTAATCGATGGCGACACACGATATTTGTTGTACAAAATTAAAAGTGCTAACACGGGCACTTTAAAGCATGTGAGAGTTGAAACCATTTATAACTACATATATGAATATCTGGATTTTGACATAGAAGACCAAAAAGAAGAACTCAGAGTAGACTTTGACGGCGGATACGTTTTGTTAAAGCCTCTAAGGGTTGAGTACCATTTAACCGAACCTGACAGCACAAATCCGGAAAGTGCAGATACGCCCAACATTCTTATTAAGTTTACAGACGGCAGCGAATGCTTTGTACAGGAAATGTGCAACAAAACAGCCTCTACCACACGAACAAACGGCGTTGTGACAGAATATGTAAACTCTTTCAAAGAAGAGCTCGATTTAGAAAGTGTTCAAGCTGTTATAGTGCATGGCGACAAATAATATCGTCAAACAAACGAAGGCGAAAGCATAAGTGTGGATAAATGGGCATTTAACGACTGCCCGCTTTTATCCGTTAATTAAACATTCACAAAAAAAGTGCGCATCGTTGCACTTTTTTTGTTGATTTTATCCCGAAATAATGTTAAAATTGTATATAACTAATAAGTTCGCATAGAAAGAGGAGGAGAATTAATGAAAATGCGCAGACTTATGTCACTGCTGGTGGTAATTGCTATGGTGCTTTCAATAGTGCCTGCGGCAATTTCAGCAGAAGAAGCCCTTACAATGGCTTTTGACACAACAGCTCTCACCATTACTGGTGAAAAAGAGCTTGCCGGTACAGGCTGGCTCGCAACAGAAAAAAATGCACGTGTCCGCTGGAATCAGAACTGGACTCAAGATGGTAAATGGGCTTCCGGAACAAACGGAACCTACGGTCTTATGTTCTTTGCTTCTCAGGCTCGTGAAACAGCCGACGGCACAGTTCAGGCAAACCTTGTTGGCTCGGCTAAAAGCTTAAAGAGCGAAAAGATTGTTATTTCCTTTAACTTTGCTTGTCAGGAAAAGGAAAACCTTTATCAGAGATGGAACTTCAAGGACAACGACAACAACGTTTTCGCAACCTTCTATTTTGACAAAAACGAAAGAGTAAGCGTAGGCTTGAACGAAAAGAATGTTGTAACAGGCCAGGACAAGGCATACGAAGTGCGCGGTCAGGGCGTTGTTATAACAGCTGAAAAGAACAATAATGGCAAGTACACTGTTACATACACTGTTAACGGCAACAAGGTAACAAGTGAAGAGGTTGACAGCGTAAACGGCTTTAAGGCAATTGAAGCTAAAATCCCCAAGTATAACGACCAGTGGGGCGCAGCAGCACTTTTAAACCTCAGAGTGAGCTATGCTGCGAATAAAGCTGTTACAGAAGAAGAAATTAAGGAATATGAGCTTGTTAACACACCTCCCACAATGAATGCACAGGGCGGTAGCGAAGCTTATCTTATCGACTTGTTCGAGCCTGTGACAATTTCTCACCCTGCAGGCGATGAATATATCTACTACACAACAGACGGCACAGACCCCACAACAGAAAGCAATAAGTATACAGGCCCCTTCTACGGTGACGGCGAAATGCACGTTAAGGCTTGTGCTATCACAGAAAACGGCACAAAGAGCGAAATGGTAGAAGCATGGGTTTACAGCCGTCCCTGGGCTGCTACAGCGGCTGAATTCCGTATTGACGGCGAAAACACAGTAAACAACGTTAAGGTTGCATGGCCCTTGTACCCCAATGCAACAAAGTACGAGGTTTACCGCGACGGCAAGCTTATCGGCACAACAATAGGCGACGCTGTTGACGAATACAACCTTCCCGTAAACATTAACGTAATGTATACAGTTAAGGCATATAACGGCGATAAGCAGATTGCAGAAGGTACAACAAACATTGTTACAACCTTTGCAATCGATGTAGCAGAAACTACAGGCTACGACGATAACAGAAGACGTGGCTGGGTGCCCACTGATGAAAACGGTGACGACGGCTTAGCTGAGCCTAAGCCCTCCGGCTATAATATTAACGGCAAGTATTACCAGGTTAAGAACGAAGGCGTTTCCCGTGAACTCTTCGCTTCCTTAGGCTTAGACCCCACAATCTGGGACAACAGATGTACCTGCGTAGCTTTCTACTATAAGGAAAGTGAAGACGGCTTCAACTGGCCTGACGAATGGACACCTATCTATCCTGTATTTATCGACCTTCGTTTTGAAGGTAAGCAGGTAGGCATGCACTACGATGGCCAATCTATTATCTGGTCTGCTCACGCAGAAGGTACAAACGGCTACAATGTTGCTAAACTCTTCTTTGCATCCTTCCAGCCCGGTAAGGGAACAAAAGAGGTTGAACCCTATGCATACATCGTTTCCGGTAATGTAATCAAGAACCAGGACGACCCCTGGGAACAGTACGAAAACTTCGGCGATAATGTAGGCAGCAACCAGTTCTCGTCCTTCTACATTGGCCGTCCCTTCGGTTACGACTCGAGAGACATGGTTAAGTTCACAGAAGGCGACACAATGTACACCTTCTCATCCACAAACATGAACCAGGATAAGCTTGTTATCAAGCTTGACGAAAACTGGACAAAGCCCCAGGAGGTAACAAACGTTATCCTTAAGGGTCAGAGAAGAGAAGCTCCTTCCGTATTCAAGATGGGCGGCAGATATTATATCTACACATCCATTGCAAACGGTTGGTTTGCATCTCAGGCTAAATATTCCTCAGCTACAAGCATCGACGGCATCTGGTCACCGGGCAGACCCATTGCAAACGCAGGCACCTTCGGCGCTCAGGCAAACGGTGTTTGGGGCTACGGCAGCGAAGCAGGCCGCTGGGTACAGCGTGGTCACGGCTACAACTGGGGCCAGTCAGGTGGCTGGAGAAAGAGCAACTATCAGATCTTCTTCCACATGGCAGTTAACGACGGTATAGCTACAGGTAACTGGTGCTATAAGATGGAATACCATCCCTACTGGGGTGCTATCGCTGTTCAGTCAGGTGAAACAGTTTCTCTTGGCAAGAAGGCATACATCGACGGCAAGGTATGTCCTCAGTTGACAGACAACGTTCAGCTTGAAAGAACAGGCGTTACAGAGGTTGACCATCTTCCTTATCAGATAATTGTTGACCTTGAGGTTCCCACAGTTGTAAGCGAGGTTAACCTTACAAACGATATTTACAACGGCTCTAACTGCTCAAGCTACTTTAAGGTATACGGCAGTAACGACCAGAACAACTGGGAATTCTTAGCAGACGCAACAAGCAAGGACGACGACGACCCTGCATTCCGTTCCTGCTGGGTAGACACAGACAAGGCATTCCGTTACATTAAGGTTGACGTTTTAGAGGTTAACAACATTCAGGGCGGTAACAACTCTGCTCTTTGGGGTGGTAAGCCTCTTGAGGTTGCTATCTATGGTAAGCCCGAAGGCTGGGTAGCTGAATACTATGACCTTGACTCTCAGACAGATATTTTGGTTGGCTACGGTCAGAACAATATCGACTTCACACCTTATGGTCAGGAACCTGTTATTGTAAACGACAGAACACTCGTTCCTCTTCGTGCAATATTCGAAGCTATGGGCGCAGAGGTTGACTGGGATGATGCAACAAAGACAGTTACAGCTACAAGAGAAGACACAACAATTTCTCTTGCAATCGGCTCCGACCAGCTGATTGTTAACGGCGAAGCTGTTACAATCGATGTTCCTGCGCAGATTATAAACGACAGAACAATGATTCCCGTTCGTGCAATTGCAGAAAGCTTTGGTTGCAATGTTAACTGGAACCAGAAGGCAAAGCGTGTAGCCATAACAGAGGACTAAACAAATTAAAGAGGCGGTTTCCCGCCTCTTTTTTGTTTAATCCTCGGTGAACTAAGTTTGCCTTACGGCAAGTGAAGTTGACGCTGTCAGTGAAGTTGCAAGCAGTGAAGTTCGCCTTACGGCGAGTGATATAGCAAACTTAACTTCACTTTTGCGAAGCAAAAACTTCACTGTGAGCATAGCGAACAACTTCACTTTGAACAGTGGTTCAAAACTTCACCATTTTTGATTAATTCTCTGTAGTGCAGAGTGCAAAACGCAAAGTTATGTAGGGAAGGGGTTCGCCTGAACAATTCTGCATCAATTTTCTCTCGTTAATTAAGGGTGGAAACGCCTCTTTTTTGTTTAGTCCTCTGTAGTGCAGAGTGCAGAGTGCAGAGCGCAAAGTGCAGAGTGCAAAGCATAGAATAGGGATTGAAAATACGCAAAAAAAAGTATATTATATAGAAAAAGGCTATAAATGAGGGGAAAGTATGAAAAAGCTTTGCAGTATAATTATTATAAGCATAATGTGCATGTTGCTTGTGAGTATTACATGCTATGGGGCAACAACCCTTGAAATAGGCGACACCGTTACCCTTTACACCTCCGATGCGTACCCCAGCTATTCGCCCATGGGCAGCGTGTCGAGAAGCTATATGTGGTCTACAAGCAATTCGAGTGTAATAAGAATTGTTTCAAGAAGCGGCAACACGTGTGTTGTGCAGGCTGTTGGTGCAGGTACGGCTTATGTGGAAAACACACAGTCCATGAGCTACACCTATTACGACCCCATCTTAGGCTCTATGCCCGGCTACGAAACAGGCTTTGGTGATTCCTATTCCTTTAAGGTTGTTCTTGAGCCTACGGGAGTAAGCCTGCCAAGCACTCTCGCCGTTTTTGCAAACGGAAGCGGAAAGCTTACGGCTACATTGTCTCCCTCAGGCGCTGATAGCACCCTTTCATGGAAATCGAGCAATACAAGCGTTGCAACAGTATCGGGCGGCACGGTGTACGGCATAAAGCCCGGCACTGCAACCATAACCGTTACAACCGAAAACGGCCTTTCTGATACCTGTAAGGTAACGATTACCGCAAGGGATTTAAAACTTTCTTCCTCGTCGCCTGCTGACGGAAGCATTAATGTTGCAAAAAGCAAAACTGTGGTGTTCAGCTTTAACGATGATATAGAAAAAGGAACTAAATATTCCTCGGTTTCCTTAAAGGACATTACCGATAATAAAACCGTTACAATAGAAAAAGCAATAGATGGCAATAAGCTTACCATTACCCCTGCAGAATTAAAAGCAGGGCATACATATACCGCCACTGTTCCTGCAAAGGCTGTAAAAAGTGTTTTCGGTAAAAACCTTACCGAGGCTGCGGCTGCAACCTTTACAGTGAAAAATTTAAACCTTGTAGCCATTACCCCCGAAGACGGAGCAGAAAACGTTGAAATAGTGGGAGTAGATATAGTATTCGATTTTGAAGAAGAGGTTATTGAGGGCGAAAGCTTTGATAATATAACAGTAACCCAAATAGGCGGCGAAAAGCTTACAACAGTAGCCTTAACTTACGGTAACAGCCTTATCGTTTTGCCCTTAGGGCTGGAATACGACACAGAATATGAAGTTACGGTGCCCGTAGGTGCAATTAAAAACGCCGACGGCTTTCCCCAGATGGAGGAATATACTATGACCTTCTGGACAAAGCCCGGCCCCTTGGAAATAACCGACTCCGACATTAAAGACGGGGATATGAATATCAACCCCAAGCTTGACATGGATAAAATATATTTTTATTTTAACTATTTTGCTTTCAAGGGCGATAGCTTCCAGGATATATGCATTCTGAATAACGACACAAACGAAACTGTGGACATGTATAAATACGTTGCAAACGGCTCGAAGAAAATGTATATTCAGCTTTATGAGGACCTTAAGCCGGGCTGCAGCTATACTATAAAAATACCAAAGGGTGCATTGGAAAACGCAGTAGGTGAGGGCATAAACAAAACCAGCATCCATTTTACAACTACATCGGGCGGAAGTGCAATGACACCCGAAATTGAATTTGACGGAAAACGGGTTGAAATAGATGGCGGTAACTGCTACTATACAACCGACGGCAGTGACCCAAAGCTTTACGGTGTTTTGTACGAGGACTCTTTCGAGGTTGAAAGGATATCAACCCTTGTTCGTGCCGTAAGCTTTGAAAATGGCATAATAAGCGAGGAAGCAAGCCTTTTGTGCGAAGTCCCCATTGTGAAGGTTAAAAACAGAGATGTGTTCGGTGGCGAAGAAAACGACCAGTTTTATGCCGTTGCCGCATGCGAATACGGCTATGTGGCAGTAGGTGAGGCTGACAAATACAGCTTTGACACAGCTCTCTGGACGGATGTATATTCAAAGGGTGGCTGGAGCGATGCAATAATCGTAAAATATGACGAGGACGGCTATGTTGACTGGAAAGCAAACTATGGCGGAAGCGGCTATGATGAATTTTATGCTGTAATAGAAGATTGTGATAATAGCATTGTTGCAGTGGGGGGCAAGAGCTCTGCAGCAGCAATTGTAAAGTACACCGATTACGGATATATAGAATGGTCCGACAGTGTAAATTACGGAGCGTATTCCTACTTTATGGATGTTTGCGAGGTGCAGGATGGCTATGTTGTAACAGGCTATTCAAACATAGACGGAGTACGGAACGGAATAATCGTAAAATACGATTATGACGGAAATATAGTCTGGGAAAAAACCTATCTTATCAACGATGAAGCACACTTCTATGGTGTGGCAGCTGTGAATGACGGATATATTGCCACAGGGTACACAGTAGCAGATGATTATCAGCCCATAATTGTAAAGTACAATGAAGATGGCAATGTTATATGGCAAAAAACCTATACCGAGCTTGACGATTGCTTTTATGATGTGGCGGTTGACGAAACAGGCATTGTGGTAACAAACGACTACACTATTGTAAAGCTTGACCATGAGGGCGAAATCCTCTGGACCCATTGTGCGGATGCCGACTACAGCTATGATGACATCTGCGCAGATGAAGGCGGATATGCAGCCGTGGGAAATGACGGATATGATGCAGTTATCGTAAAGTATACAAAGGATGGCAAGCTGATACTTAATGAAACCTTCGGCAGCACAAAGACCGATTGCTTTACAGGAATAGACAAAACCCAAAACGGATATATTATTGCAGGCCATTCCTCCTCGGGTGGTTTTAACAAATACGACTGGGAAGACTGCTACGGCTACGGCGGTATTGATGCAACAGTGGTGGAATACGAATACATGCCCGAGGAAAGTGACTCTGATGCCTGCGATAAGAGCGGAGGGTTAAAAGAGCTTGCGATAGTGGGTAAGGAATATATTGCGCGAAGAACAAAATATGCTGTGGCAACATTCCCTGTTAATGCCGACATAGGTGAGGTTGTATGGTCTGTGGATGATGAGGACATAGCCGCAATTGACGAAAACGGCTATCTCACACCAAAAGAAACAGGCTGGGTTAGTATTACAGCCGAGGCAGAGGGCATAGAGGCTGAGCTGATGGTGTATGTAACCTGTGCCGATGGACCTGAGCTGAAGGTTAACACAACTTCTCTTGAGGATGGAGTGCAGTATGACGTTACCTGTGACAGCGAAATTGACAGTGCAACATTGGTGGTGTCAATTTTAAGCCCGGACAATACACTGCTTAAGGCTGTAAGGTTTACCGATGTAAGCCTTTCCTCTGAAGGCGAGCCTTTTTCCATAAAGGGAACAGGTCTGCCACAGGAAGGGTGGATGAAATTTATGGTAATTGACCCGGATAGCTTTGAGCCTTTGGCAGAAAGCCGTAAAGTTGATTTAGGGGCTTGAAAACGCCTTAAATATGTGTTAAACTGTGATAAAACAGTCCCTCAGTCAGCTTTGCTGACAGCTTCCTTTACACAAGGAAGCCTATGAGGAAAGATTAAAGGAGATATGAACATGAAAAAATTCGGTTTTGGTTTAATGAGACTTCCCCTTTTAAATCGTGAGGACCAGACAAGCATTGATATTGCGCACGTTACAAAAATGGCAGATAAGTTTCTTGCCAAGGGCTTTACATACTTCGACACTGCTGCTTGCTACCATAACGGCGCAAGCGAAACTGCCTTCCGTGAGGCTGTAAGTAAGCGTTATCCTCGAGAAAGCTATTCCATCACAGATAAGCTTTCCCTCTGGATGGTTCAGGAGGGCAAGTTTGAAGAGTTCTTCCAATGTCAGTTAGAACGTCTTGGCGTTGACTATTTAGACTACTACCTTCTTCACGCTGTTAATAAAAACGGCTACAAGGAAGCCTGCGAAAAAGGCGCAATTGAGTTCATGAAAAAGCTTAAAGCAGAAGGCAAGGTAAAGCACATTGGTTTTTCCTTCCACGACAGCGCAGCTGTTCTTGACGACATTCTCTCCAAGGAACCCGAAATGGAAATTGTTCAGCTTCAGATAAATTATCTTGACTGGGAGGATGGCGGCGTTCAGTCACGCATGTGCTACGAGGTAGCCGAAAAGCACAATAAGCCTGTTATCATTATGGAGCCTGTAAAGGGTGGTTCTTTAGCTAACGTGCGCGGCGAAATCAGAAGAATGTTCAAGGAAGCAAACGATAATATGAGCATTGCATCCTGGGCTATCCGTTTTGCGGCAAGCTTAGAGAAGGTAGTTATGGTGCTTTCAGGCATGAGCAACGAAGAGCAGGTTAACGACAACCTTAGCTACATGGAAAGCTTCATTCCTCTTACTAAGGATGAAACAGCTATGGTTATGAAGGCTGCCGAAATGATAAGAGCCGACGTTTTAATTCCCTGTACTGCATGCCGTTATTGTGTGCCCGAGTGCCCCATGGGCATTGAAATCCCCGGATATTTCAAGGCTTATAACATGATTAAAACAAACGGACGCGACAAGGCAATTGAAGAGTTTAAGGCTATTGCAGAAAAGGGCTCTAAGCCCTCAGACTGCGTTAAGTGCGGTGCATGTGAAGCAGTTTGCCCCCAGAAGATTAAAATACGTGACTTCCTTTGCGACATTACGGAAGAGCTTGATAAATAAATGACAGTAAAAAAAGACCAAAAGGCATTTACATTGTGCCACTTAAAGCTTTTAATAAGACTTGCTCTTTTGCTTTCAGCAGCGGCAATTCACATTGTAACAGGTGATCTGATGGCATACAGCTGCTTTCTTGCTCTTGTATGGATAACCTTGTTTGTTGACGGCTTACTTAAGCTTTTTCCCTTGAAGTACGAAGCCATGGGGAGCCAGAAGCAGTTTAAGAAAAACTTTGCCCCTGCAAAGGATAAAGCAAAGGCAAAAATGGCAAGTGGAAAAAAAGTTATACTTGTTGCAGCTTTATGGGTTGTACTCAATGCAATAATTGCACATTTGTATTTTAAAAGCATTATCGATGCAGGTATAATGGTTATTATAAGTTTGTTCTACTCGGTGTGCGACATGGTGTGCATTCTCTTTTATTGTCCCTTTCAGCAGATTTTAGGCAACAAATGCTGCACAACCTGCCGCATTTATAACTGGGACTATATAATGATGTTTACGCCCCTCATGTTCATAGGAAATGCTTTTGGGGCAGTGCTTGTTGTTCTCGGTATTGTGATTTTCATAAGGTGGGAATACACCGCCATAAAGCATCCCGAGCGCTTTTGCGAAGAAACAAACGACAACCTCAAATGTGCCCGTTGCACCGAAAAACGTTGCAGCAGGAAAATAATGTGATAAAAAAAGAGCCCGGAAAGGCTCTTTTTTGTTGAAAAATGGAAATTTTTGTGATAAAATAAACTCATTTAAAAGCACGGCATCTACATCGTTTAAGTGTTTTGCACAATGTACAAAACGTAATGAATAATGAAATCGCTATGCTAATGAATATTGAAAAATGAAAAATTAATGAAGAGAAACTTGTATAATAAAAATGGACTACCAAAAGAGTGAAAATATGATATAATATTTTCAGGAGAGTGAACACAATGGAAAGAAAAGTGAATTACACAAAGGAGTTCAAAATCCAAGCATGTGAATTGGTAGTCAAAAACG
>JAFQLL010000074.1 GCA_017414645.1 Clostridia bacterium
ACACATGCAGGTACGGGAATAGAGTCTTCAAGCATTTCGTTTACGTTAAAATCTTCAACGTGTGCAAGCTGCTTGATTTGCCAGACACCATCCAGTGATGTAAAACGAGAGCTGGAGGTGCGGTCTAAAATGCCATGCTTATAGCCTACTGCATCATCTGTCGCAAAGGGGATATAATAGCTTCTGTGTGCTGTTGTACCTATTCTGTCGAACTTTTCATATTCTCTCATTTTATACACCTCTCAAATGCTTCCGTATACAGTTTCTGTTTCGGTTATATTGTTTTTCTCCATGAGGAGCTTATTTGCCCTTTCAACCTTAAGGAAAGAGAGCAGAACCATAACGATAAGACAGAGAATAGCCGGAGCCCAGAGATACAGGAACTGAAGCATATTTATTGTTGCAGATGTCTGTGTAGCTGCATTTTCAATGTAGCCTGCTGCATCAAGAAGCCAGCCGCAAATAGCAGTACCAAACGCACCGCCAAGCTTAATTCCAAGAGATGAGCAGGAGTACATCATGCCGTCAAGACGATGACCGGTTGTAAGAGTTGTGTATTCGGAGCAGGATGCGATAAGAGCATTTACATCACCCTGAAGCGGTGCAATGCCCAATGTTGCCAAAGCGGTGAATGCAAGCATCATGGGGATACTACCCATATATCCGGCCACCATAACGCCCAGTCTGCCAACAACGGCAACAAGATAACCGAACATGTTAAGCTTATACATGCCGCCCATTTTTTGAATAACCATAGGCAACGCAATTAAAGCTGCAACCATTGTTATGTTTATGGCCAGTGAAAGGTCACTGAAGAGCCCTTCATTGCCAAGAATATACTTCGCATAATATGTTCCTATGCCGATAACAGAGGCATAAAGCTGAGTCATAATGTAGGTGGCGCAAATGATAACATAGTACTTATTTTTTAAAAGCAGCTTAAAAGACTTAAAGAAAGTAAGCTTGTGCTCTTCTTCGCGTTCTTCTTCCATACCCTGGTCTGCTTCGGGAAGCTCTTTAACTGATAAAACGGAGATAGTGTTTGTTATCAAACCGATAATTGCATATATAATTGCGATGGTTCTCCAACCGAAAACTCCGCCACCAAGCCAGCTAACAGCATAAATAGTAATGGCTTCAATAAAGATTTTTGTTGCAAAGGCGAATATAAAACGGAAGGAACCAAGCTGAACTCTTTCGCTTGTATTCTTTGTAATTAGTGCAGTAAGGGATGCGTAAGCGATGTTGTTTGCTGTAAAGAAAACTGCGTTAAGCAATGTGTATGCTATGAAAAAGAAAACATATTGTGCTGTGTCACCCCAGCTTGTGGGAATTGAGAAACACGCAACCAGCGCAACTGAACAACCTATGTAGGGCCATAACATCCAGGGGCGGGCTTTACCCATCTTTGTGTGAGTCTTATCTATCATTCTTCCAAAGAAGAAGTCTGATATGCCGTCGAAAATCTTTGAAACTGCAATTAAGGTGCTTACAATACCCATGCTGAGTCCGACTGTGTCGGTCAGGTAGATCATCATAAATGCAGTAAGCATTGCATATACACAGTTGCCTGCCACATCGCCTGAGCCGTAGCCTATTTTGTGATACCATTTTAAATATTTCTTATTAGTAGTCATTTTTCATTCTCCTTAATTTTTAATTCTCCTTAATTTTTAATTCGCACTTAAGGAAGTGAAAGCTCCGGATGCTTTCATTTCCTCTGTCAGCTTTATTATAATTCAAAAATTTGCAAAAAGTCTATAAACAGAAGTGGACAGGATATGCACAAAATGATATAATGTATTTGAAAAGGTTTCAATTGTATAAAAATGGGGGGGAAGGTATATGTATATAAATGAAGGTTATTTAAATAATTCAAGATTGCCGATGAATGATAAGTCAAGAGATTTGATTGTTGTGAGCGCAGGTACATATCATGTGAAAAAGAAAAAACGTGTGCCAACCCTCAGACCCAAAGGAAGAATTGACTATCAGCTTGTATATATAGCTTCGGGAAAGGCTCACTTTTATTTTAACGGAAAGGATACTACCGTTACAGCCGGACACATGGTTGTGTACCTTCCCAGAGAAGAGCAGAAGTATGAATATTTTGGCGATGATAAAACCGAGGCTTACTGGGTTCATTTTACGGGAGCTAAGGTAAAGGGAATAATGAGGCATTTTGATATACCCTATAATGAACCATTCTTTTATTCCGGGTCAAGCGAGGAATATAAAATGCTTTTTAACAGCATGATTCACGAGCTTCGAGCGCGACCTGTGGGATACGAAGAAATGATTGAGATGAATTTACGACAGATGTTTATGACAATCCAAAGAACACGTTTGGAGAGGAAACCGCAGATTAACACCTTTGCACAGGCAGAGGTTGGTTATGCACGAAAGTATTTCTTTGAGCATTACAGCGAGGATATTAATATAAGCGAATTTGCTCAGTCCAGGCACATGAGCGTAAGCTGGTTTATGCGCAATTTTAAGCAGATGACAGGTGTGAGCCCCATGCAGTATATTCTTAATTTAAGAATTGAAAACGCTCAGATGCTTTTAGAAACAACAAACTATTCCGTTAATGAAATATCCGCAATTGTTGGATATGATAATCAGCTGTATTTCAGCAGACTTTTTAAAAAAGTAAAGGGCATTGCACCTACAGAATTCAGAAAAATGCAACAAAAATAAGAAGAATGAGCCACTTTGCAGTGGCTCATTCTTCTTATTCGTATATTCCGTATTTTGAATTAATTCTTTCCTGCTCTAATGCTTTCTGCTCAGTTTCGTAGCAGTCTTCACATAATGAGAGTTCCAATCCGTTGATTTCGTATATGAATGCAGGCCTTTTACTGCAATGAATACAGCCCTCTTTACTTGTCGGAGGGGCACCGCAGCCGGATAATAAAATAATAACAGAGAGAATAATAAGTAAACACTTTTTCATATTATGCACCGCTTTCTTTTAAATTTCAACCTCATTTTAGCACGTTAAAACCATAAGTCAACACATTATGGAGTGCTCGCAATAATAGTGCATAAAGCGGAAAAGTTTGTTTATATTTTTATTCAAAGGTATATTTTATTTCATCGCCAGAGAATGTGAAGGTTAAAGGCTTTGCCTGGGTAAAGCCGTATTCGAAGGATGCGTTTGTGCAGTCGCCCACAGGGCCTACATAGAGGTATCTCACTCCATTTTCAACGGTTGCTTCGCTCTTTACGCCTTGCGCTACTACAAACACATTTACGTCTTTTTCAATAAGCATATTCATGTAGTAATCCCATACCCTTTGCTCGCCCTCGTTCATGGTATAAACGGGCTCGTTTAAAATAAGTACAAGGTTTTCTTTGTCTATGTTTTCGCACACTATTTTAAAATTGTCCCATGCATTATTCTCAGAAAGCCTTATGGAAGAGGACTTGGAATTTTTAATGGTTACAATTTTTGTGTTGTCAATGTCACGCTGGGTAAAACCGTTTACCCTTCTGTATACATTGAAAATGTCCCAGGGGTCATATATGTTATCTGCAAGGGCATATACATCGCCCCGTGTTGCCAAATCCTCAAGATATATTCTTGCCTGAAAGCGGCCTATGAGGTTATCGGGCTCTGTAACAGCACCGGCAATTGTTATTTTTTCGCCATTATTAATGAAGCCTTCGAAGGTATCTTCTTTTTTTACATCATCTTCACGAATATGCTTTTCACCATTTACAACTGCAACAGATGTAAGGTTTTTGTACTTTGCAGTAACTGTGCCAATCCCGTCACCTTTATTTACAGTGTTTGCATTAAGGGTAATGTCACCGTCGGCTGCAAATTCCACAAGGTGAGAGGGGATGAGAGCACTGTAGCCGTGAGAGTCGTATGCGGTAACCGTAAAGGATTTCTTTCCACCTGTTACATTCACTGATTCGGGGTAAATGTTAATTGCAAAAATGTCGTCAAGCACGTATACATCTTTTTCGAGCACAATGTTTTCATACTCGGCAAATATTGTACAAATGCCCTTTTCAGAGGGGGTTATGCGGTTGTTTTCTATTTTTGCCTTCCTGTCGGAGCAATAAATTTCCAGCTTTGAAAGGTCAATGGGAACGTTGTTATAGTTTTCGTCGTAGAAAACAGTTGTAATGTCAACGCTGTCACCAAGGACTATTGTGTCCTTTGAGAGCTTTGCTTCGCCCATTTCTGCCTCGCCAAGCTCTGCATTGGAGACAACGCCAAAGGCTGTAGAAACTCTTCTTGGCACAGAAACCTCGTTTTGTACTGTCTGTGCATTTGTGAACCTGTCGGGGGTAACGAGCGTTGTGCTTCCGCCACCGTCAAGGTTTATTGCCTCTGAACAGCCAAGGGCAATCATAAATTCTGCCAGGTCTGTTTGTGTGAAGCCGACGCAATCATCCTGCCTGCCGTCAACGGTTACAAGAACTAATGTGTTTCCCGAGGGGGAAAGCCCCATTGCACTGCGCTGTGCTTTGCCGGTGATGTTGCTGGTAAAGGGAGCAACCTTTCCATCCTTTACAATAAGGGTGTTGCCGCCCGATGCCTCCTTGATAGCTTCGATGTCGGGCGAAATTGAAGCTTCAACACGGATAACATCGCCCATGGCAAAATTGAAATTCAAAAATCCGTTCACAGAGTAGTTGGCTATAAAAACTGCGCCGTCTTCGGGAATGGCAACAGCCTCACCACCCCAGGAAAAGCCCGTCATAACGTATTCATTTTCGTCGTGAGGCTCACATATCATGGCGTAATTAAGCTGGGGAATAGTGACCGTTTCGCCCCAGGCGTCAGTTATCATGGTAATGCCGCCTGTTGTTACGGGCACCTTGTTTATCTGGTAAAGCTCGCAGCTTGCTTCCTCTGTAAGAGAGGTGTTTTCCGCATAAAGGGTTCCTGTAAAGGTGAAATAGTCAAAAACAACCTCATTTTCTTCTGTTATTGCAAAGGAAACAAAATTGTCCTTTGATGGTGTGGAAATTAATTCGCCATCCTGATAAAGCATGCCAAGCATGTTTGTTTCGCCCGTCTGAACGTTGAAAAAGTCGGCATTTACGGCAACCTTTGTGCCGGCCTCTTCAGCCATCGATTTAACTGTGGATACGCGTGACATGCCCGAGGGTGAGGTTAAAACCTTTAATTCCAAGTCCTCATTTGTAAGGTCAATGCGTATCACATCGGCCTTTACCCAGCCGGATTGGGTGAAGGTGTCAACAACCTGATGGGTTATACCCTTAGTTATGGTGGTTGTGGTTGTATCTTCATATATTGCCGCCTGAGCAGAGGTGGTTATAAATATACCTGCAATGATTGCAGAAATTAGTTTTTTCATTGTATCAATCCTTTCCAAGTTCAATTATAACATATCAGCAGCAGAAAGAAAAGGCTTGTTGACTAAAAAAACACAATATGATATAATTACTAAGATAGGATTATTGTGTAAAGAAGTGCAAAATGCAGAATGACGGAAAGAATTTTGCCTGCAAAATTCTTCTGATTATTGCATAGGAAATTGCGCGCAGAATGTGCGCATATTTGCTTGTAAAATAAAAGTGTACCTTTTCGTCCCCCAAGATTGGGGGAATCGAGCATGAGCGCATCCGGTGGATGATTGAGCGAATGCGCAGAGCTGTGCCGC
>JAFQLL010000075.1 GCA_017414645.1 Clostridia bacterium
ACATCCGCGCCTCTCGTTTCGTGAGGCAAAATCTATTATATATAAAACACATTGCTTTGTCAAGAACTTTTTTCAATTTTTCGTAAGTTTTTTATAGGCTTTTTCAGCTCACAAAAAGCTCTTTCAATGTGTGTTATATACCTTTGCTTGTTGCCGTCATTTCAGACAGCTTTTGTATTTTAGCATGCTCTTATTTAATTGTCAACACCTTTTTTAAACTTTTTTCGCCCTTTCTTCACCTTCTACTAACATGTGAAAAACCGCCTAATTTCTTAGGCGGTTTTTGTGCAGTTTGACTATATTGTGTTATCTGTAGGTTCTTCCATTTCAGGATATACAATTGCTCCACTGCTTGAAGACATTACATTTCCGTGAATGTCATACCTTTCACATTTATATGCCACTTCGGGATTTGACTGGTCAATATAATAAACCTCAAATTCCACATCGTTATTCATATGGCATACATGGTAAAGCCTTACTGTGTATAAAGCATCGGAAATTTCTGTTTCCAGAGTTTCAATTTCTTTATCAACAGTTATCTTTAAAATTGTATAATCCTCGTTTGTCTGATAATCCTTTACGGCAGTTTCCTCGCCTATTGAAATAATAGTCATGGATTCAACGGCATTTTTCGCTGCATCTTTAATCTTCTGATACCTTTCGGGGCTCATTTTAATGTCAATCCCACCATCAGAATTAACCTTAACTCTGTAAATACCCTCTGTGTTCTTCATGTTTTCTGCCTGCTCCTTTGCAGGAACTGACAAAATAGAGGAAGGATAGGTAATTTTAACTGCATCCTCGGGAACTACAAATGTGGGTAGATTAAGGTGTGTGCTTATTACATAAAGAGCAACAATCAAAACCGCAGCGAATGCTATAATGCCGGGGATATTATCCTTTGAGAAAAACTTCTCATTCTGCTGTTGTTTCTGTATTTTCTGTTCCTGCTTCTTCTGCATCTACTTCTTCCTCTCCCTCGTCGTGGGCACACTTTGCAACAGAAACAACCTTTACCTCGTCTTCAAGGCGCATAAGTCTTACACCTGCTGTAGAACGGCCGATGCTTCTTATTTCGTTAGTTGCAAGACGTATAACAACACCTTCACTTGTAATAAGCATAATGTCATCATTCTCTGTTACAGAGTGAATGGATACTACCTTACCTGTCTTTTCGCTTATGTTATAGTTCTTAAGACCTATACCGCCACGGTTCTGACTGCGATACTCTTCAAAATCGGTCTTTTTACCATAACCGTTTTCAGTAACAACAAGTAAATCCTTGCCTTCACTTGCAACAGCTGCGCCTACAACAAAGTCGCCTTCACGAAGATTGATAGCTTTAACACCATGAGTTACTCTGCCCATTCTTCTTACGTCTGTTTCAGCAAAACGGATAGCCATACCGTTGTGTGTACCAATTACAATATGGTCACTGCCATCGGTTATTTTAACAGAAATAAGCTCGTCGTCCTCGTCAAGAACAATAGCAAGAAGTGAACTGTTCTTTCTTACAGAATCGTATTCTGTAAGGTCGGTACGCTTTATTATACCATTTCGTGTTGCCATTACGATATATTTATTTTCTTCAAATTCTCTTAAAGGAATAAGAGCAGTTATCTTTTCGCCGCTTTCGATGGGAAGAATGTTAACAATAGGTGTACCCTTTGCCTGTCTTCCTGCTTCGGGCAGCTGATATGCCTTTAAGCGATACATTTTACCCTTGTTTGTAAAGAAGAGAAGTGTATCGTGCGTGGAGGTTGAAAGAATTGTGTTAACATAGTCCTCTTCACGTGTCTGGAGGCCTGTTATACCACGTCCGCCACGATGCTGTGTTTTGTAAACATCGCTCGCCATTCTCTTTACATAACCGAAGTTAGTGAGAGTGATGACATTTTCTTCTTCCTCAATAAGATCTTCAATGTCAATATCAAAATCTGCCTGACGGATTTCTGTTCTTCTTTCGTCGCCGAATTTATCACGGATTTCTGCAAGCTCTTCCTTAATTTTGCCAAGAAGAATGTCTCTGTTTTCGATAATGCTCTTGTATTCTTCCACCTTAAGTGTAAGCTCGTTATATTCCTCGTCGATTTTTTCGCCGTTCAATCTCTGGAGCTGTGCAAGACGCATGTCAAGTACGCTCTGCGCCTGAATGTCGGAAAAACCGAATTCATTCATCAAGTTTTGCTTAGCATCGTCGTAAGAATTTCTGATAACTTCAATTACTGCATCAATGTTAGCAAGAGCTATCTTCAAGCCTTCCAGAATGTGCATTCTTGCTTCAGCCTTTTTAAGCTCAAACTTTGTTCTTCTAAGAACAATTTCTTCCTGGAACTCGATAAAGTTAGCGAGAACCTCTTTAAGACCCATTGTCTTAGGCTGGCCCTTATTGATTGCAATAAGGTTAACAGAGAAGCTGTCCTGAAGACGGGTATATTTATAAAGCTGATTAAGTACAACCTGAGGATTAGCATCTCTCTTAAGGAAAATTTCAAGACGGATACCTACTCTGTCGGAGGAATGGTCGTCAATATCAACAAGACCGTCTATCTTTTTATCCTTAACAAGCTCTGCAATAGATTCAACAAGCATTTTCTTGTTAACCTGATAAGGAAGCTCTGTTACGATAATGGATGCACCACTATCCTTATGCTCCTCAATTTCTGCCTTTGCACGAACAATAATTTTTCCTCGACCTGTTTCGTAAGCACTTCTTATGCCGCTTCTGCCCATAATCATTGCACTTGTGGGGAAGTCGGGACCTTTAATATGCTCCATAAGGCCCTCAACTGTTATGTCGGGGTTATCAATCTGAGCTATTGCACCATTAAGAACCTCTGTAAGGTTGTGAGGAGGAATGTTTGTTGCCATACCTACAGCAATACCGGAGCTGCCGTTTACAAGAAGGGTGGGTATTCTTGTGGGAAGCACCAAGGGTTCTCTTCTCTTTTCATCGAAGTTGGGTGCAAAATCAACAGTATCCTTTTCAATGTTTTCCAGAAGAACATTTGCAAGGCGGCTCATTCTTGCTTCTGTGTAACGGTAAGCAGCCGGGGGGTCACCATCCACACTACCAAAGTTACCGTGACCGTCAATAAGAGGATATCTCATAGAGAAATCCTGCGCAAGTCTTACCATGGCATCGTATACAGATGCGTCACCGTGGGGATGATATCTACCGATAACGTTACCTACGGTTGTAGCAGATTTGAAGAAAGGCTTATCATGAGTAAGATTTTCTTCATACATTGAATAAAGAATTCTTCTGTGAACAGGCTTAAGACCATCACGCACATCGGGAAGCGCACGGCTTACAATTACGCTCATGGCATAATCTATAAAAGCCTCCTTCATTCTTTTTTCAATATCAATATCTACAATGGTTTGAGTATCAAAATATTCTTCAAAATGTGAATCTTCGTATTTTTTATTCTTTTTAGCCATTTTAATATTCCTTTCGCACAGTAATTGTTATATTAAACGTCAAGATTTGTTACATACTGTGCATTTTCTTCGATAAATATTCTACGAGGTTCAACCTCGTCACCCATAAGGATGCTGAATATTTCATCTGCTTTTTCTGCATCTTCAAGTGTAACCTTTAAAAGAATTCTGTTCTTAGGATCCATTGTAGTTTCCCACAATTCCTCAGGGTTCATTTCACCAAGACCTTTATATCTTGAAATGTCAACCTTTGCATTAACATCGTCACCCTTGAATTCTTCACTTATCTGGTCTCTTTCGTCATCGCTGAACGCAACAGCCGATTTTTTACCTCTTGTTATTTTATAAAGAGGAGGCTTTGCTAAATAAATATGCCCTGTTTCAATAAGCTCGCGCATAAATCTGAAGAAGAATGTTAAAAGAAGTGTCTGGATGTGAGCACCGTCAACGTCGGCATCGGCCATGATAATAACTTTGTCGTAACGAAGCTTTTCTATGTTAAATTCGCTTCCTATACCTGTACCTAAAGCCTGTATTACGGGCTTTAATTTATCATTGCCGTAAACCTTGTCTTCTCTTGATTTTTCAACGTTAAGCATTTTACCCCAAAGAGGAAGAATTGCCTGATACTTACTGTCGCGGCCATTCTTTGCGCTGCCTCCCGCACTATCACCTTCGACGATGTAAATCTCGGTTTTGGTGGGGTCCTTAATAATACAGTCTGTAAGCTTACCGGGAAGCGAGGATGAACCGAGAGGTGTTTTTCTTGTAGCTTCTCTTGCTTTTCTCGCTGCTTCACGGGCACGATTAGCTGTAAGACATTTGTCAATAATTGTGCGTGCAATAACCTTGTTTTCTTCAAGGAATGCCATAAAGGTTTCAGCCATAGCACCTTCAACCAAGGGACGCACTTCTATATTGCCAAGCTTTGTTTTTGTCTGGCCTTCAAACTGAGCTTCTGTAATTTTAACGCTTATTACAGCTGTAAGACCTTCTCTTACGTCTTCACCCGAAAGCTTACCATCGCTGTCTTTTAAAACGTTATACTTTTTACCGTAATCGTTCATTATTCTTGTGAGAGCGTTTTTAAATCCTATTTCATGGTAACCGCCCTCAGTTGTACGGATGTTGTTTGCAAAGGATACAATGTTTTCACTGTAATCAGTATTGTATTGCATTGCAATTTCAACTTCCATATTTTCTTTTTTACCTTCAAGGTAAATAACGTCACTGTGAACACTGTCCTTACCTTTGTTGAGATATTCAACAAAACTCTTTATACCGCCTTCAAAGTAAAGACTTTTTTCTTTAACCTCATCGTCGCGTTCGTCTGTAAGAGTAATTCTTATACCCTTATTAAGGAAAGCTTGTTCTCTCATTCTGCGAAGAAGAACCTCATAATCATAAACGAGAGTATCAAAAATCTGGTCATCAGCCTTAAAGCGTACTGTTGTACCCGTGTGATCTGTTTCACCTATAACAGAAAGGCTACCTTCACTTGTTCCGCGGTTATACTTCTGGTAATGAACATTTTTACCGTCGTGTACCCACACCTCGAGCCATTCACTAAGTGCGTTAACAACGCTCGCACCTACACCGTGAAGACCGCCGGACACCTTATATCCTTCACCGCCGAATTTACCGCCGGCATGAAGTACGGTAAAAATAACTTCAACAGTAGCAATGCCCATTTTAGGATGGATACCTGTAGGAATACCACGGCCATTATCTGTTACACTAATAACGTTATCCTTTTCAATTTTTACCTCAATATGAGTACAATAGCCCGCTAATGCTTCGTCAATGGAGTTATCCACAATTTCATAAACAAGATGATGAAGACCATTTTCACCTGTGGAGCCTATGTACATGCCAGGACGCTTTCTTACAGCCTCTAATCCTTCCAATACTTGTATCTGGTTTTCATCATATTTTGCGGTTATTTTCTCTTCCATGACTATTACCTCTCATTCTTTAATCTGTCAATTCTCTTCTTTAAAGTCTGCGAAGTTGACTGTGCTATATAAACCTTATCTTTTGTAACAACAAAGGAATGAGGAATATCTGTTACAGCGTTTTCGCTTTTTTTATCTTTTTCTGATTTTTTTAAAAATTCTCTTGTTATGCGGCTTTGAGATGTGTTTTCCAAATCAAAAACACCTACAATTTCGGAGCATAATAAAAATTTGTCGCCACCTATATTTATATACATACTTTACCGTCCTTTATATAAATAAGATTTGCGTTATCTTTTAAACTTATATTAGACAAATCAGTGCAGCTTATAACAACCTGCTTACCTTTTATTTTTTCTGTTAAATAATCACGTCTTGACAAGTCAAGCTCGCTCATTACATCGTCTAATAAAAGCTGAGGATATTCACCCTCTTGCTCATTTATAATTTCCATCTGAGCAATTTTCATTGAAAGAACAATGCTTCTTTGCTGCCCTTGTGAAGCGAAGCTTTTTGAATTGTAAGAATTAATTTTAAAAAGTAAATCATCCCTATGGGGGCCTGCAAGACACATTCTATACTCAATTTCTCTTTTTCGTGCCTCTGTTACCTTTTCTAAAATATAATCCTTTGTTTCTCTTTTATTATTACCAATTTTGTAATTATGAGAATACACAACCTCAAGCTCTTCCTTGCCGCCTGAAATATCCTTCTGCGCTTCATTAGCTTTTTCTGCCAAGGTTTTAACATAGCTTTGCCGCATCTGGGCAATTGTTGCGCCATACTCACTGAGCTTTTCGTCCCATATGTCTAAAAGTGAATATTTTCCATTTTTTAAAAGAGCATTTTTTTGCTTTAAGCAGCTTGCATACGCTGCCAATGCAGAAAAATAAGTAGGACGCAGTGAAACAATTGATGTGTCTAAAAACTTTCTTCTTTTATCAGGTCCGTCCTTTACAAGGCTTAATTCATCCGGTGTAAAAAGAACACAAATAAAATTACCCAAAAGCTCACTGTTTTTTGAAATATTAATTTCGTTTACCCTTATTTTCTTTTTGTTATCCTTTGTAAAAACAATGTCTGCGTTCTGTTTTCTGCCCTTTGATATAAAATCAAGCTCAATTTTTGCAAAATCTTCACCATGACGCAGAAACTCTTTTGTTTTAGCACGAAAAGAACGGGCATAAGAGAAAAAATATAAAGCTTCTATGAGGTTTGTTTTTCCCATTCCGTTGTCGCCGTAAATAATATTTACATCAGGCGAAAAGGAAACCTTTTCTTTTTCATAATTTCTGAAATTTTCAAGTTTTATAGTTTCAGCAATCATATCTTTTTTATAACAAACTCATTTCCGTCAAAGGAAAATTTATCTCCATCATAAAGTTTTTTTCCTCGGCGAAGTTCTACCTCACCATTAACCTTTACCATTCCATCAAGTATTACATCTTTTGCGAAAGCTCCGCTTTCAACTACATTTGCAAATTTTAATGCCTGGTCAAGCTTTATATATTCTGTTGTAATTTCAAGTATTTCCATAATTAAACCACTCTTTTTTATAAATTAAATCAGCTTAATTTTACAGGTAATACCATGAATAAATAAGTGTCATCGTTTTCGCCTGAAATAATAAGCGGATTTCTGGGTGTTATCATACGAAGAACTGTTGTTTCGTCTCCGCAACGGGAAATTGCATCGTAAAGATAACGATAGTTAAAGCCTATTTCAAAATCTGCACCGGTATATTCAACATTGAACTGGTCATTTACACTGCCAAGTGTTGTTCTGCACATAATTTTAAGAGCATTTTCTGATAAAATAAGGTGTACAGGGTTTTTCTGAACATCGTCAATAATAGGCTCAACACGTGAAACAGTTTTTAAAAATTCGCTCGTATTTACAGTTGTATTAATTTTAAACTCAGAAGGAATTGCCTGCTTATAGGCAAAGAATTCGCCTTCGATGAGTCTTGTTATCATTGTAAAGGTTTCGTTTTCGAAAACTGCATATTTATCGCAGAATCCTACTTCTATTATATCCTCTTCAGAATCGGATATAATTTTTACAACTTCGTTTTCAGCCTTACCCGGAACAATGAATTTACCTTCCTTACATTCGCCTAAAAGTGCTTCAGTACGAAGAGCCATCCTGTAACCGTCAACAGCTACTATTGTAAGTGTGTTGGAGTTGATTTCAAAAAGAGAACCTGTCAGAATTTTTCTGTCCTGCTTCTGGCTTATAGCAAAACTTGTTCTCGAAATCATATCCTTTAAAAGAGCCGAAGATATTTTTATGGAATTTGTAATTTCAATATCGGGAATTGAAGGATATTCGTTTGCATTAAGACCAACAATTCTGTAGTCTGAATAAAGACAGCTTATTACAACTGCAGGACCTTCTGTTTTTATTTCACAAACGTCTTTAGGAAGCTTTCTTACAATATCGGAAAGCATTTTGCAGTTAAGAACAATTTTTCCTTCTTCGGATATGTTACAAGGAATAGATGTCTTTATGCAGATTTCAAGATCATTACCCGTAAGATAAAGGCGGTCGCATTCAGCCTCTAAAAGGACACCTTCAAGATAAGGGATTGACGATTTGCTGCTTACAGCTTTTGAAACAATATTAATTGCAGCTGCGAGTTCTTCTGTATTACAATAAATTTTCATAATAAACCTCCGGCTTATATATATAATAAAAATATATATAATTAATTATAGTATTAGTAATAGGTGTTAAAGTGGTGGAAAATGCACCCAAACGCCCATTACGACTTGCTTTTAAGCGTGTTAAAAAAATGTTGATAAAAAAGGAAAACTTTTTATCCAAAATGTTAAAGTTGTGGAAATTGTTGAAAAAAGAAACTTAATGACAGGAGTTTCTACCTATTATATATGCATCAATTTGAAGTTTCATTTTTTATATCCTTAACAAGCATTTCCATTGTTTCTTTAAACACTTTATCTTCCTTCATAAGCTTTTCAATTTTCTTTATACCGTGAAGAACTGTTGTGTGGTCACGGTTACATACTTGTCCTATTTTCTGCAGAGAAAGGTCAAGAACTTCTTTACAAAGATAAAATGAAATTTGTCTTATTTTGGTAATATCGTGCTTTTGAGAGTTTGAATATATCTTTTCAGGTGCTACATTATAGAACTTTGCACAATATTCTATAATATATTCTGCTGTAAGAATTGTTTTTCCGTTGTCGGAATAATCCTTTAAAACCTTAATAACCGTATCTCGGGAAATATCTTCCTGTAAAAGTCCCTTAAAGGCTATTACACGGTTAAAAATGCCTTCCAACTCACGAATATTGCTTGTAACCTTTTCAGCTATAAAAGCTAAAACCGATATATCAACGCTTACACCTTCGTTTTCTGCTTTCTTTTTAAGAATAGCAATACGTGTTTCATAGTCCGGTGGAGCTATGTCACAGATAAGGCCCGATTCAAACCTGTTAACAAGGCGGTCCGACAATGTTTTTATTTCACGGGGCGGACGGTCACTCGTAATAACAATCTGACTGTTTGCACTTGTTAACGCGTTGAAGGTATGGAAAAATTCCTCCTCTGTACGCACTTTACCTGCAATAAACTGAATATCGTCAATTAAAAGAACGTCGATATTACGATACTTATTTTTAAACTGTTCGGTAGTATTCTTTTCGATAGAGGTGTAAAACTCGTTCATAAAAGCTTCGCTTGTTGTAAAAATGATTTTAGCATCTTTATTGCTTGCTTTTATGTAATTACTTATAGAATGCATTAAATGAGTTTTACCAAGACCTACGCCACCATAAATAAATAAAGGGTTATATGCAGCAGCGGGAGATTCGGCAACAGCCAAGGATGCTGCCTGAGCAAAACGGTTTGAATTACCTACTATGAAGTTTTCAAAGGTGTACCTGGAATACGGATTTTTTTCTGTTTTTTCTTTTAATAAGGGTTCGTCTGCCTGAGGTGTTCCGATTACAATGTTAATAGCATATTCTTTGCCTGTAACCTCTTTAACAACGTTCTTTATAAGATCGATATATCTGTTAGTTACCATGCTTTTTACAATATCAGCGTCAGTTGAAAGAATAATGGAATTAAAATCCATAGAGTGGGGCTGAAGAGGTTTTATCCATGTATTGAAGCTTACGGCAAAAATTTCCTGTTCTAAAATAGGCAAACACATGTCCCATAATGATTTGATATCACTGTTCATAATACACATCCTTTCTTTAGAAAAATTTACACATCCACATGTTGAAGAAAGCTGTGGAAAACTTAATAAAATGCCTTTATATGCGGTTTATGAGGCTGTGGAAAACTTTTTAAAAGCATAATTTTCCTAAACCGCAGATATATACACTATTATATCAAAAAAGGGGTTAATTTTCAATAGCTTTTTGGTTTAAAATTAAAAATATAAAAAAAAGATTGACAATTAAGGCTTCTTTCTATATAATATGGTAGTGTTATTGTGGTAGCACTATGATTGCGTGAAATTTTAGAAGGAGGTGCCAGTAATGATCAGAACATATCAGCCTAACAATCGTAAGAGAAAGAAAGATCACGGTTTCAGAAACAGAATGAGTACAGCAAACGGTAGAAAGGTTCTTAAGAGACGCCGTCAGAGAGGTAGAAAAGTACTTTCTGCATAATTTAAGGATGGTTTTAATGAAGAACACACTTTCTATTAAACTTAATCGTGACTTTAGACGACTTTATTACAAAGGCGGTTGTGTGGGAAGCGACATTCTTGTTGTTTATTATAAGAAAACATCTCTCCCCTATAGCCGCCTTGGTATAACAGTCGGCAAAAAGATAGGCGGTGCGGTTGTAAGAAACCGTGTTAAAAGGCTTATAAGAGAAAGCTATCGCCTTATTGAAAGTGAAATAAGCTTTAAGTATGATATTGTCGTTGTGGCAAGAAGCAAATGTGCCGAAGCCGATTATAAGGCTGTGTCAGGCAGCTTAAAGCGACTTTTAAAAAAAAGCGGAATATTGAATTAACCGGAGGAATATACAATGAAAAATATTCTTATTTTTTTTATAAGAATATATCGGAAATATATATCTCCTTTAAAAAAGCCCTGTTGCAGATTTTATCCAACATGCTCACAATACGCAATAGATGCAGTACAGAAATACGGTGCATTAAAAGGCACAGGTATGGCTGTATGCCGCATAGCACGATGCAACCCTTTTTGTAAAGGCGGATATGACCCGGTTAAATAATCCTTTATTGGAGAGGAATTTTAAATGTTTGATTTAATAGCAAATATTCTTTCTATTTTTATAAGACCTATTTATGCTATTGTAGGCAACTATGGTTGGACCATTATTATATTTACCATTTTATTAAAGCTTGTAACCATGCCATTTACTGTAAAAAGTCAGAAAAGCATGGCGAGAATGCAGCAGGTTCAGCCTTTAATCAGTGAAATTCAGAGAAAATATGCAAATAACCGTGAAAAACAGCAGCAGGAGCTTATGAAGGTGTACGACAAGTACGAAATAAGTCCTACAGGCGGGTGTATGCCTCTTTTATTGCAGATGGTTATACTCATGGGCTTTATTCAGATTGTGTACAACCCCTATACTTTCCTTTTAAATATTCCTGCAAGTGAAATTTCGGAAATTGCAAGTGGTTTAGGTATTCAGTTAACAAACCAGCTTAGTCTTAGCAATGAAATCATAGCTGTACTTGCAGAAAGAGGCTATGAAACTGCTCTTGATTTGAATTTCCTGGGAATTAACCTTTCTAAGGTTCTTTCTGAAAATCTTACTGATATAACGATGTGGATTCTTCCTGTTATAGCTCTTGTTCTTACCATTCTTTCTGCTCTTATGAGCCAGAATCAGGCAACAAAGAATCAGAGCGAAAAACAGAAGAACGATCCTCAGGCACAGCAGGCAGCTGCAATGAGTAAGTCTATGTTTATTATGATGCCCCTTATGACAGCATGGATAACATATTCATGGCCTTTAGGATGTGCTCTTTACTGGGCAATTTCCACTATCACACAGATGGCACAGCAATTCATTGTTAATGAATTTGTTATTAAAAAGATGAAACCTATTGTTTTAAAGAAAAAGAAAAAGCCTCAGGTCAAAAAAGAAGTTATTGATGTACAGGCTTTGTCTGATGAAACCGATGAGGGAGAAAAAAATGACTAAAATTATTGAAATGACAGGTGTTACAATTGATGCAGCTGTTGAAAGCGCATTAAAAGAATTGAATTGTACACGTGATAGAGTTGATGTTGAAGTTTTAAATAAAGGAAGCAAGGGTATTTTCGGATTAGGTGCAAGCGAAGCAAAAGTAAGAGTCAGAGTTTTAGAAGATGACTTTAATATTGATTCTATTGAAGCTTCGAGCGATATAGAATCCTACATTCTTAACATTCTTTCTAAAATGGGTATTGAAGCTGAGCTTGATGTTAAGGAAGAAGAAGGAAATCTCAATATTGAAATTTCCGGTGATATGATGGGTGTTGTAATAGGCAGACGCGGTGACACACTCGATGCTCTTCAGTATCTTACATCTTTAGTTTATAACAAGGATAAGGATGATTACGTAAGAGTTAACCTTGATACTGAAAATTACCGTGCAAAGAGAGAGGAAACTCTTGTAAATCTTGCAAAGAAGATTGCCGGTACTGTTTCAAGAACAGGAAGAAGCATAACACTTGAGCCTATGAATCCTAACGAAAGAAGAATTATTCATTCAACTCTTCAGTCTTATGATTATATCAATACATATTCTATAGGCGAAGATCCCAACAGAAAGATTGTAGTATCTTCCAAAAACTCTTCTCGTTCTCAGAGAGGCGGTTACAGAAGAAATTACTCTTCCTATAAGAGAGAAGAAACGACAGTCGCAACAGAAGAATAATTAATAAAAAGGCTGTTGTAAAAACAGCCTTTTATTGTTTTTATGAGGTTTTCATTATGATTAGTACAATCTGTGCAATAGCTACTCCCCGCGGAAAAGGCGGAATAAGCGTTATAAGAATATCGGGACCTGATGCATTTACTATTACTAAGAAAATTTTTTCATCTAAAAAAGATATTGAAAAAGCTGAAGGATACACAATTCTTCATGGAAACATTATTGATGGAAATGAAAAGGTTGACGAAGTACTGGTAAGTGTTTTTCGTGCGCCAAAATCCTTTACGGGTGAAAACGTGTGTGAAATTTCTTGTCATGGTGGTGTTATTGTAACAGAAAGAATACTTGATTTGCTTTTGAAGAATGGTTGCGCCCTTGCAGATAAGGGTGAATTTACAAAAAGAGCCTTCATGAATGGTAAAATGAGCCTCACACAGGCAGAAGCTGTTCATGATATTATTGAAGCTAAAACAAGAAAAGGTGCATTTATGGCAATAAACCGCCTTGATGGTGCCCTTACGCAAAAAATTGTATCATTACGTGATGAAATAATTAAAAGCCTTGCAATGATACAGGTTTCTACAGATTTTCCCGATGAAGATATAGACGCATTTCAGGACGGAAGCCTTAATAATATTTTGATTGATTTTGAAAAAAGGCTTGAAATTTTATTAAACAGCGCAAAACGAGGAATTTATCTTTCAAATGGTGCCCGCTGTGCTATTGTAGGCATGCCTAACGCAGGTAAAAGCTCGCTTTTAAATTGTCTTTTAGAAGAAGAAAAGGCTATTGTTACACATATTCCCGGAACAACACGCGATGTTATTGAAGGAAGATGTGAAATTGACGGTGTTTTAATAAATTTTCTTGACACAGCAGGTATACGTCAGACAGAAGATGTTATTGAAAAAATGGGCGTAGATAAGGCAAAAAAGCTTATAGATGAATGTGATTTTGTTATTTTTATGTCGGAATGCGGCAGAAGCTTAACAGAGGAAGAAAAAGAAATTTATGAGCTTGTTAAAGATAAAAATACAATTTGTGTGCTTAATAAAAGCGATAAAATTGAAGAAAACAGAGAAGGTTTCATAACAATAAGCGCAAAAACAGGTGAAGGTGTGGATATTCTTAAAAAAGAAATATCCAAGCTTCTTGACATGGGCGTTGAAAGTAACGCAATGATTGCAAATGAAAGACAGCGCGAAGCTGTTATGAATGCTCTCAATTATATAAAAAGTGCAAGAAAAACACTTGAAGACGGATTTTTTTCAGACCTTACCGTTATTGACATTCACGACGCTGCAAACGAATTGGGTGAAGCAGAAGGTATGAGTGTAAACGACGAGGTTGTCGACAGAATTTTCAGAGATTTCTGCTTAGGAAAATAGCCTTCCCTTTAAGGGTAAGGAATACTGCATCAGCGGTAGATGAGGTGTTATTATGGAAAACAAATTTGATGTTGCTGTTATAGGCGGCGGTCATGCAGGCTGTGAAGCAGCTTTAGCTGCAGCAAGGCTTGGCATGAAAACTGTTATGTTTACAATAAATCTTGATGCTGTGGGAAATATGCCCTGTAACCCTTCTATTGGCGGTACTGCAAAGGGCCATCTTGTGCGTGAAATAGATGCTCTTGGCGGAAGCATGGGTATGCTGGCAGACAAAACACTTATTCAGTCAAGAATGCTTAATACAGGTAAAGGTCCTGCTGTACACTCCCTTCGTGCTCAGATTGACAGGGCAATGTACCGTATTGAAATGAAGAGCCTGCTTGAGAATACAGAAAACCTCACAATCCGCCAGGCTGAGGTTAAAACCCTTGATAAAACAGCTGACGGCTACGTTATGAAAATTCATACAAATATTGAATATTTCGCAAAAGCTGTAATTATTGCAACAGGTACATACCTTGAAGGTAAAATAATTGTAGGCGAAACAAACTATAAAGGTGGACCTGACGGAATGTTCCCTTCTGAAGGTCTTTCTTCATCACTTGAAGGCATGGGAATTTCACTTATGCGCTTTAAAACAGGTACACCTGCCCGTATTCATGAAAAAAGCATTGATTTTTCAGTAATGGAAGTTCAGTATGGCGACGAAGAAATAACGCCTTTTTCTTTTGAAACAAGCGAAAAACTGGAAAACAAGGTGTGCTGTTATCTTACCTACACAAATGAACATACACACGATATTCTTCGTACTAATATTGATAAAAGTCCCTTATATTCGGGATTAATTGAAGGTGTTGGTCCCAGATACTGCCCATCAATAGAAGATAAGGTTATGCGTTTTGCAGACAAAGAGCGTCATCAGCTTTTTATGGAGCCAATGGGTCTTAATACCCGTGAATATTATGTTCAGGGCCTCTCCTCTTCTATGCCTGAATATATACAGGACGATGTTCTTCATTCTGTAAAGGGATTGGAAAATGCCTCTGTTATGAGGTGTGCATATGCCATTGAATACGATTGCTGTGACCCTACACAGCTTTCGGCAACGCTTGAATTCAAAGATATTGAAAATTTATATGGTGCAGGACAGTTTAACGGCACCTCAGGCTATGAGGAGGCAGCAGCACAGGGCTTAATTGCAGGAATAAATGCTTCAATGAAGCTTTTGGGCCGTGAGCAGATTGTGCTGGACAGAAGTGAAGCATATATAGGTGTTCTTATTGATGATCTTGTTACAAAAGGAACAAATGAGCCTTATAGAATGCTTACAAGCCGTGCAAAATATCGCCTTTTGCTCCGTCAGGATAATGCTGACTTCCGCCTTACTCCTATAGGTTATAAGGTTGGTCTTATAAGTGAAGACAGGTATCGCCGTTTTTGCGAAAAATGGCAAAAAATTGAAGAAGAAATTGAACGCTTAAAAACTGTTGCACTTCCCCCTTCTCCCGAAATTAAGGCATTTTTAGAAGAAAGAAACTCTCCCTTTATTGAAAACGGGGCGAAAATATGTGACCTTATAAAGCGTGCTGAGCTTGACTATAAGTCCCTTGAGCCCTTTGATAAAACACGCCCCTCTCTTCCCCGAGACATAGAAGAAGAGGTTGGTATTATCATTAAATATGAGGGTTATATAAAGCGCCAGGAAGACCAGGTTGCAAAATTCAAAAAAAATGAAGAAAGAAAAATCCCCGAGGATATAAATTATGACGAGGTTTACGGTTTAAGGCTTGAAGCAAGGCAAAAATTAAGTAAAATGAGGCCTAAAAATGTTGGTATGGCTTCGAGAATATCCGGTGTATCCCCTGCTGACATAGGAGTTCTTCTGATTTATTTATCCTCAAAAAGGTGGTAAAAATGGAAACTTTAAAACGAGAAGCTTTAAAATTTAATATAGAATTGAATAAAAGTATGCTTGAAAAGTTCCAGACTTATGAAGACATGCTTCTGGAATATAATTCTTTTATGAATTTAACAGCAATAACAGACCCTTACGAAGTTAAAATAAAGCATTTTCTTGATTCTCTCACTCTTTTATGCGAAAGAAAGCTTAAACCGGGCTGCAGCGTGATAGATATTGGTGCCGGTGCAGGCTTCCCTTCTCTTCCAAATGCAATTGCCAGAGAGGATGTAAGCTTTACAATGCTCGATTCTTTGGGTAAAAGAGTTAATTTTTTAAACGATGTTGTAGAAAAAATTGACCTTGCAAATGCAAAAGCTGTCCATATGAGAGCTGAAGACGGTGGCAGAGATAAAAATATGCGTGAAAAGTATGACATTGCTGTCGCAAGAGCTGTTGCAGACCTTGCAGTACTTAGTGAATATGCGCTTCCTTTTGTAAAGACAGGCGGATATTTCCTTGCAATGAAGGGTACAGCACCTGCCGAAGAGGTTGAAAGAGCTAAAAGAGCCATAAAAACACTTGGAGGACAAATAGAAAAGGTCAGCGAAATTAAAATAGAACCTCTTGAGCTTAATCATACCATTGTTGTTATAAAGAAAATCGACAAAACACCATCTTTATATCCGAGAAAAGCGGGAACACCGTCGAAAAACCCTTTATAATAGGTAAAAAATACGAAAATATATTGTTTAAATATTAGCCCTTCTGTGATATAATTGTAAAAAACTGGAAATATTACGGGAGGGCTTTTGTTATGCAAGAGGAACAAAGGATTAAAATTTTAAAAAATAAGTTTAAAATGATGCTTGGACAAGCAGAAGAAAAAAGTGAGAGGTGCGTACAACTTCCGGTAGATGAAATAATGCCTAATCCGTTTCAACCAAGAAGGCGCTTTGACATAACAGCATTGACAGAATTAGCCGATTCAATAAATCAGGTTGGCGTAATTACACCTATAAGCGTGAGAATCGCACCGGGAGGATACGAATTAGTTTGTGGTGAAAGAAGATTAAGAGCCGCAAAAATGGCAGGATTAAAGAAAATACCTGCATTGATTGTAGAAATTTCAGATAAAGAGTCGGCAATTATTGCAATTACAGAAAATTTGCAAAGAAAAGAGCTTACAATTTTCGAAGAAGCAGAAAGCATGCAGAATTTAATAGAATTTCATTCCTTAACCCAGGATGCAGTGGCAAAGCAGCTGGGAAAAAGCCAGGCAGCAGTTGCAAACAAGCTCAGACTTTTAAAATTACCTGAAAGTGTGAGGCGCATTGTAATGGAGGCAAATTTATGCGAAAGGCATGCGAGAGCATTTTTGCGTCTTCCCACAGAAGAATTACAGCTTGCCGCAGCCTCAAGAGTTGCTCAGCTACAAATGAATGTGTCCTCGACAGAAAAGATGGTTCAGAAAATGCTGGAAACTGAGCCAAAGAAGAAATTTATAAGCAAAGAGTGTAAATCTTTCGAAAAAACAAGCAGGCTTTTTAAAAACACATTAAATAAAACCTTTGAAATGCTTAAAAAAAGCGGAATGTCTCCGATAATCTCTGAAAAAGAAAGCGATGATTATGTAGAGTTTGTTGTAAAAATAGAGCGTTAATTGTTTCACGTGAAACAATTACTCATGGTAAAAATCAAACGAACAATGTTTCACGTGAAACATTGTTCGTTTTTTATGGTTAAAGCAGCAAAAATTCCTTGAAAAATCAGCGCATTGTGGTATAATTAAATTATTATATTATAGAGTAGTATACACATCAATGGAGGTTACTTGATTAATGAAAATTATTGCAATTGCTAATCAGAAAGGCGGAGTCGGCAAAACAACCACGGCCGTTAATCTTGCTGCCTGTCTTGCAAAGAAAGGAAAAAGGGTTCTGCTTCTGGATTGCGACCCCCAGGGAAATTCTACGTCGGGTGTAGGCGTTGACAAAAGGCGTTGTGAAAAAACAGTTTACGATGTTCTCATTGGTAACGCTGATATAAACGAAGCTATAGTAGAAACTCCTTATGAAAATCTTTGTGTGTGTCCGTCAAATATTTCTCTTTCGGGCGCTGAAATTGAACTTGTTAGTGAAATGGGTCGTGAAACAAAATTGAAAAACGCCTTAAACACGGTGAAAAACTCTTTCGACGTAGTTTTGATTGATGCACCACCGTCACTGGGTCTTATTACAATTAATGTTCTCACTGCTGCAAACAGTGTTATTATTCCCATTCAGTGCGAATACTACGCACTGGAGGGTGTAGCACAGCTGATGAATACCATAAAGAAGGTAAAGCAGGTTATGAATCCTGAGTTGGAAATTGAAGGTATATTAATGACAATGTTCGACTCCAGAACAAATCTGTCGGCACAGGTTATAGAAGAGGTTAAAAAATTCTTCCCTAATCAGGTTTATAAAACTCTCATACCCAGAAATGTACGTTTATCCGAGGCTCCTAGCTTCGGAAAACCCATAATTTATTACGACATTGCATCCAGAGGCTCAGAAAGCTATCTTGATTTAGCTGATGAAGTTCTCTCTTCAATGTGAAGGGCGGTGAAATAAATGGCATTAGGACAAGGTTTGGATGCTTTCTTTACGCAAGGTAATGCAGTTACTGAAAAGAAAGCTTCTGGAGATGCTGTAATGGAGCTTAAAATCAGTGAGGTTGAACCAAGGCGTGATCAGCCCAGAAAACACTTTGACCGTGAACAGCTTCAGCTTCTGGCTAATTCAATAGCTCAACATGGTGTTATTCAGCCTATTATTGTAACTGAGGGTGAAGGCGGCGTTTACAGAATTATTGCGGGTGAACGCAGATGGCGTGCTTCAAGAATGGCAGGTCTTGCAACAATTCCTGCTGTGGTGCGAAGTTATGATGCCCTTGCTCAGGCAGAGGTTGCGCTTATTGAAAACCTGCAGAGAGAGGATCTTAATCCTATAGAAGAAGCATTGGGATATCAGTCTCTTATGGAACAGTTCGGCCTTACTCAGGAAAAGGTAAGCGAAAAGGTCGGAAAAAGCCGAAGTGCTGTTGCAAACATGCTCAGGCTGCTTGCTCTTGATAAGGAAATTCAAGAAATGCTTGTTGAAGGTGAATTAACCTCAGGTCATGGCAGAGCATTACTTGCTGTTGAGGATAGTAACAAACGCCTCCAGTTGGCGAAGGCTGCGGCAAATGACAAGCTTTCTGTGCGAGAAATGGAAGAGTTAGCACGTGAAACAAAGAAAAAGCCCGGGCGTGGAGCAAACAAGCGCCACTACATTGATGTTGAAAAGGAACTGAAAAACATTTTCGGCACAAGGGTAAAAATTACAGGCGAAACCAAGGGTAAAATTGAGCTTTATTATTACACCGAGGAAGACCTGATAAGACTTATAGATATTATTCAAAACTTATAATTGTTTCACGTGAAACAATTTACGACAATTGAAAGGAAGAAAAGACAATGTTAGACATTAAATTAATCAGAACTGAAACAGAAAAGGTAAAGGCAGCTTTAGCAAGAAGAAAAGAAAACGTTGATATTGACGCAGTTCTTGAGCTTGATAATAAGAGAAGAGAGCTGGTGTTTGAAGCTGAACAGCTTAAGAAGAAGCAGAATGAGGTTTCCAAAATGATACCTCAGCTTAAAAAGGCAGGCGAAGATACAACCGCTATTTTCGCTGAAATGAAGGAAATTTCCGAAAAGGTAAAGGAATTGGATACACAAACAAAGGAAGTTGAAGAAAAGCTTTCTCAGATGATGTACACAATCCCCAACATTCCCAACGAAAATGTTCCCGATGGTGACACAGACGAGGACAACGTTGAGATCAGAAAGTTCTCTGAGCCCACAAAGTTCGACTTTGAACCTAAAGCTCATTGGGATATTGGTAAGGATTTAAACATTCTTGATGCTGAAACTGCTGCAAAGATTACAGGTACAAGATTTACTCTTTACCGTGACCTTGGCGCAAGATTGGAAAGAGCTGTAACAAACTATTTCCTCGACATGCACACTTCAAAGCATGGCTATACAGAAATCTTCCCTCCCTTCATGGTTCACCGTAACTCCATGGTTGGCACAGGCCAGCTTCCCAAATTTGAAGAGGATGCTTTCAAGGTTGGTAACACCGATTATTTCCTTGTTCCCACAGCAGAAGTTCCTGTAACAAACATGTATCGTGATGAAATTCTTGACGGCAGTCTTCTTCCCATAAAGCACGTTGCATACACAGCTTGCTTCCGTGCAGAAGCAGGTAGCGCAGGTCGTGACACACGCGGTCTTATCCGTCAGCATCAGTTTAACAAGGTTGAGCTTGTTAAGTTTGCAAAGCCTGAACAGAGCTACGAAGAGCTTGAAAAGCTCACACACGATGCAGAAGAAGTGCTGCAGGGGCTTGGTCTTCCTTACAGAGTTGTAAGAATTTGTGTTGGTGACCTTGGCTTCACAGCTGCTCTCAAGTACGATATTGAAGTTTGGATGCCTTCCTACGGCAGATACGTTGAAATCTCTTCCTGCAGTAACTTTGAAGATTTCCAGGCAAGAAGAGCAAATATTAAATATAAGGATAATTCCGGAGACAAGGCTCAGCTTGTTCACACTCTTAACGGTAGTGGTGTTGCAGTGGGCCGAACTGTTGCGGCTATTCTTGAAAACTATCAGAATGCAGACGGTTCCGTTACGATTCCCGAAGCGCTTGTTCCCTACATGGGCGGCGTAACAGAAATCAGATAAATACCTTATTTAAGGATTTAACAAAATTTTAACACAAGAAATAATGTTTTGTGGTATTATTGTGTTAAACAGAGTTTCAGGAGGGATATAAAATGAAAAAAGGATTAAGAGGCGCGTTGAGCATTTTTCTGAGCGTAGTTCTCTTTTTGTCGCTGACCCCCCATATAAGTGCGGATGATGAGTTTGAAGCGAGTGTGTCTTTTGATGCACTTACTGACGGTTTTACTTTATATGCAAATGTTAATTTTGAGAACACCTCCTCAAAGGATGGTTTTGTAACTGTTGTGTCAGCCGTTTTTAACAACGAAGGGATTGAAAAAAGCGCAAAAAAGGAAAAAATTACCATGGACACCGAAGAAAATTCCTTTGTTACAGAGGAATTTGAAGTGAAGTATGATTCTTCAAAGGGTGAAGTGGCAAAAATATTCTTCTGGAAGGGCGATACTTTAGAGCCTTTGTGCAGCCCTGTCATTTCCGATGAGGTTCCGGAAGGTGCACTTGACGAAGGTCAGATTGAAATTACATCCAAGATGGTCTTTGCATCTACAGAAGCACAGGCTGAGCATCGCGTAACATCCATCGCTGACGGCGATGCAGACACATATTGGTCTGCAAGAGATGTTAAAAGAGGAAGCGAAGCCTCGGTGACAGCATATCTTACCTATGACCATGTTTTAACACGCGTAGGCGTATTATTTGGTTTGGGTGCTGAAAGACAGTATGTTTTCACTGTGTCCACGTCTCGTGACGGAAACAACTACACAGAAGTTCTTGGTGAAACGGTAAGCGAGCTTAGTGACGAAATGCAGTATTTTGACCTTGAGCGCTCTGTTGGTAAGTTTATAAGAATAACAATGGTGGAAAGAGTTGAACCCGATTCAGACAACTGGGTTCAGATTTCTGAAATTGAAGCTCACGGTATGACTCTTCCTGTTAATATGGGTGAAGAGGTTCAGCTTTTTGATTTCAGTGATGACGAAGGAACCCGTCTTCCCGAGGAAAGCGACGATTCTATAGCAGAGGGCTGGCTCATGCGTCGAATGACAGAGGAAAACTACACAGACTACACACCCACCCTGGGCGAAAAGCTTTATGCTGAAATCGATAATCTTCCCGCAGAGGCAGCAATGGGTGTTGACGAAAAGGCAATCCATATGGTTGACTATGTTGGCAGAACAACCGATGAAACAAACGGTGCAGGTGGCATGACTGTTGCAAAGCAGTTTGAAACAGCTCCTGACCGTGGCAGATATCAGCTTAAGTTCAACATGTTTATTCCTTCTGAAATGGAAAACGGAGAAAACAGCGATACATATTGGTCGGGCTTCTCATTAACAGACGAAATGGTTTCCGGCGGTGCGGACTTTAGTCACTATGCAGCAATTCAGGTGCGTTTTGAGGACGCTGATGATGGTAACAAGGTAAAACTTAGGCAGGTTGTTAGTAACTACTTCAACGAAGGCTCCCTTATCGACTTTATGGGTACCTCCTTTGAAAAGGATAAGCTTTGGACAGTTACACTTGACGTTAATTCCTCTGCGAGAAGAGTTGACATAACGGTTACCGACGGCACAAAAACCGAAACAAAGCCTATGTACTTCTCTTACAACAGTGCTGAGCAGACAAGACCTTCTCAGTGGTCCGGTCTGGAAGCCAAGTGGCTTATTTTCAACACAGGTGCAGGTAAGAGTACAGAAATGTATGTAGACGAAGTGAGCGTAACTCATTTTGAAAAGGAAGAAAAGGAGTATCATCAGACTGTTCTTACGCATATTGATATGACTGAAGAAAATAATGGTGATATGACCTTTAAGAACATTGCCGACGATAAGGGCGATGCGCCCTACGAAGGCTCGCTGGGTGAAGAGCTCTTTGCAGAGCTTTGCGATGCGCCCGAGGAAAGCGGCATTGATGGTAACGCTCTTCACCTTTACGACAATGTTGGCAGAACAACCGACGAAACAAAGGGTGCAGGCGGTGTTATGGCCTATGTTAATTTCCCCACACCCGGAAACGGCAATGCATACAAGGTTGACTTTACCCTTTATGCTCCCGTTGCCGATGAGTACGGTGGCTTCAGCCTTTCCAACGGAGTTGACGGCAGCTATGGTATGCAGCTTCGCTTCAAGCCATCCTCTGCCGATGAAAACAATCTTCAGCTCAATAAATATACCGGCAACACCTTTAACGGTGGTGACTATTCTGCCCTTGTAGGCGGATATACTCCCATAACTAAGGGAAATCCCTGGAAGATATCCATTGTGGTAAACCCCACAAAATATCAGAGCGAAATTACGGTGAATGATGGCATAAACAGCCAGACACGTACTGTTGATATGTCAACCAATTACGAGAACTGGGTTGGTAAGGAGCTTAACTGCCTTGCTGTAAACACAGGTATCGGTGGTTTAGCAGACATTTATATTGGCGATATTACAGTAACCGACCTTGGTTTAACACAAAACGTAAAAAGTGCACTTAACGGTATGTTCCGTCTTGTTGCAACTCATGGTACAGGTAATATGCTTCACCATCAGGGCAACGAGGTTAGTGACTTTGCGGAAAAGCAGGACCCTGCTTACACACGTTTTGTTGAACGCACAGGTCTTATGGACCCCGATGGTGTATCTTTCGAGGTTGCAAACCGTCCGGGCTACTTCTTAACAATTGTTCCCGGAACAGACAACCTTCTTCAGGTGCAGCCCTTCAGCGATACCACACGCTTCAAAGCTAATGCAACCTTTATAAAGCGTGACGGAATTATAGATACTAAGGGCTACGGAAAATCAACTGTTTCTTATGCAGCGTATCGTGACCGTGACCGTTACCTTTACAACGACAGCGGCAGAACAGTTGTATGGAAGCGTCACTCCCGTGAAAGAACTATTTTCTATCAGAGAAACGAAGCAACAGCTTCAAGAGTGAGCGACTCCTTCAAGGGAACAAGCCTGGATCGCGGCAAATGGCTTGCTCAGTATCCTTGGGGCGACAGCCATAACCATTATGGTTTGTGTCGTGCAAGTGCAATTGAAGTAAAAAATGGTAACATTACTCTTAAGGCCAACAAAATAGGCTCTGACGACTGGCCAAAGAGTAATTCCGGCAAAAACAAGGGTCAGACAGGTATAGACCTTTCCAGCTACGGCTTTGGCGGCTGGAAAAAGTGGCAGGGTTATGTTGGTGTAATCAGTCCCCACAAGAATAATAACGGCTATGACAACAGCGTAAAATATTGGAGACAGAGCTACATGGAAGGCACATTTAAGCAGCCTAACTGTGGCTATGGATACTGGACAGCCTTCTGGCTCAGTGGTGCAAATGAATGGCCTCCCGAAACAGATATTTTCGAATATCTCTCTTCCTCGGGTAGTGCAGGTGCACACGGATGGTACACAAACATGCACATGTCCACATCCTCCTCACAGGGCAACTGGTATTGGGGCTCTAACCTCAGAACACAATACCACCGCTATTCTCTTGACTGGGGTTATGATTATATGGATATGTACTACGACGGTCAGCTCTATGCACGCTACACAGGTGATATTGTAAACAAACAGAACTCTTCCGGCGGATGCGTACTTGTTATCAACACAGGTATCGGTGGTTGGGAATCTTCACTTCCTTCTGAATACGGTATTGGTATGAGCATGCAGTGGTTCAAGTCCTGGCAGTATTGATAAAAAAATAAAGATAAATAAACGGGCGGTGGGCAGAGCCCACCGCCTTTTTAATTAAAAGGTGATGAATTTGAAAAAAGTTTTGGCAATTTTATTAAGCTTTATATTGTTAATGGGTCTTGTCTCGATTCCTGTATCGGCAAACGACACAGAGATTTCTGTTGTGGGAATAAAGGGCGCAAAAAGTGTAACATATACGGTAAAAGCCCTTAATCTTGGTGAAAGCAATAGAACCTTTAAAGTATATGTTGCTTCTTACAATGGCGACAAAACCTTACAAAGTGCACAATCCTACAAGGAAACAATTGAGCCCGGAGTAAAAACAGCGTTTTCTTATGAAGGCAGTATGAACTCGGAAATTTATGTGTGGGAAGATTTTATTCGTCCGCTTTCACCCTCCATGTCAAGCGATGAGTGCGAAGCAGTGACCTTGGGCGATGAAATGAAAATTCCTTACACAGCCGCTGATGCCTTTGCGTCCTTTGTTCCCGAAGAGGCGAATGGTGCAGGCAATGTTGCTGACGGCAAAATTGAAACTATATGGACTGTTTCCGGTGCAAGCGCTGAAAACAGTGAAAATGTAACAATTTTTTTAGGCGATGACTACATTCTTTCCAAGGTTGGCATTTGCTTTGACCTTGGAACTGAACGTGAATATATTTATTCGGTTTCTGCAAGCGAAGATGGTGAAAGCTTTACTGTTGTTGCCCAAAAAACAACAAGTGAAAAAACAGAGGATGTTCAATATATTGACCTGCCTCCTGTGAGAGCAAGATACATACGCCTTAATCTTTTCGGCAGAACAGACGGCGGTGCCTGGTGCCGCATAAGTGAAATCGAAACCTATGGTTATAAGGATACTATGGGTGCTGTTTTGATGGAAAAAGCCAAGGATTGGACCATTTCTGCAATGGACGAAATGACCTTTACCAATTATGTGCCCACTTTGGGTGAAAATCTTTCTGCCGAAGAAGAGAATGGCGCAATTTATCTTTCTGATGCTGTTGGAAGAGAACAGATTAATAAGATTGAAATTTCCTCGGTTACAGCATCACAAACTCCGGAAGTAAACAACCACCACACAAATGTGCTGGATGGAAACCTTGGCACAATATGGACTGCAAAGGACGTTTCCGACACAAATACAGCTCATCTTATAGCCGATCTGGGCAAGGAATACTATATTTCCAAGGTGGGTATAGGCTTTGATCTCGGTAACGAAAGGCAATATACCTTTGGGTTGGAAGTGTCCACCGACGGTAAAAACTACGAAACCGTCAAGAAAAAAACAGCCGCAGCAAAAACAAGCAGCATTCAGTACTTTGACATTCCCTCGCAGAAGGTAAGGTATATAAAATACAAATTTTACCAAAGAGCAGACTCTTCTGCAGGCTGGATACGCATCAGCGAAATTGAAGCCTTCGGTGGCGAAGAGCCCTTTGGTGGTGCAGGCGGTGTTATGGCGCAAAAGGTTCTTACCTTGCCCAACGACCGTGACGATTACAGCATGGAGTTTGACCTTAACCTGACAGGCAATGCTTACTATAGCGGTTTGTCCTTAACAGACGGCATTATAACAGGCGGTGCCGATATTGATAACTATGCAGCTTTTCAATTAAGGTTTGACAACGATGGCGAAAGCTTTAGAATTAACCGCATGATAAGCAACTACTTCAATGAAGGAAGCCCCGTTGCACTTTTTGAGAAAACCTTTAAAAAAGGCACCGATGTACATTTTAAAATTACCGTTTCGCCCTTGAACAGAAGTGTTTTTGTAACTGCAGACGATGGGCAGAACCGCGAGACTCAGCAGCTTTATTTTTCAAATGCTGACGTTGAGCTCACCCGGAATACTACATGGACATATCTTGAAGCAAACACTCTTGTAGTAAATACAGGTGCGAGTGCACAGGCTGATATAACACTTTCTGACTTTACTCTCAGACATGTTTCCCGTGAAACAGGAACAAGCGAAAGCATCGAGCCTGCAAACGGCAACATCCGCCTTGAGGCTGTAAGACTTTCTGATTATCCCACTTCAAACGGTGACTATTATGGCAGATATGTTTACCACAACGGCAGCGATAAGGTTTTATCTGTTGCAGCAGACAAAAACCCTGCTATAACACGCTTTGTGGAACGAAAGGGTCTTATTGGCTCAGGCGTAAGCTTAGAGGCAACAACTCTGCCCGGCTACTTTATTGTGGCAGAAAGCGATGCTTTCTACCTTAAAAAGCTGCAAAACACAGGCGACTACTACTCCCGTGCAACCTTTGTAAAGCAGGAGGCAGAAAACATTGGCTATTACACGGGAAAAACCTACGCCTATAAAACCTATCTTCAGCGAGATAATGAGGATAAATTCCTCTACGATACAACAAGCGACAAAAAAACAGGCGACTTAAAGCCCTGGAAAAAGTGGAGTGAGGCACAAGGGGTATTTTACCTTAAGAGCGAAGCAAGCGAATTTGTTGCTGACAACTTCTATGGTAGCTCCATTTCCTCCCAGTGGTGGACAAATTATCCCTGGAAGAATAATAACCCCACAAATTCTTCCTATAATCACTCCGGCCTTATTACAAAGAATAATGTTATTGTGGAAAACGGCGAGCTCTTCTTAAAGGCAACAAAAATTTCAGGCTGGCCAACCGACACAAACGGAGAAACCGGCATAAACTATAACAAATGGGGAAAGGCCTGGGAAAGATGGAAGGGCTATGTTGGTGTTGTGAGCATACAGAACAAGGTTTTCAACAAAAACTGTTTTATTGAAGGCTCCTTTAAGCAGCCTGAAAGCCCCATAGGCTATTGGAATGCATTCTGGCTTACCGGCCGTGATTCCTGGCCACCCGAAATCGATATTTTTGAAACTCTTTCCTCTTCCTACGGAGCAAGAGCATGGCACACAGCTATCCATGGCGAGGGCGACAAAAACAACCTTTTCGGCAAAAGCAGTAAGGATAATATAAACATAACAACAGGCTACCATACCTTCAGCATGGACTGGGGCTATGATTACATTAAATTCTATGTAGACGGAAAGTGCTTCCAGAGAGCACATAATAATGCGACGCTTAATTTCCAGAAAAATCTCCGTCTTATTCTTAACACAGGCATCGGCGGCTGGGAGGCTGAGCCCGATGACACAATGGTGTGGGACGACGGCATGCGCTGCAGATTCGTAAGAAGCTTCCAATATTAATTTGTTGAAATTAAACTAAAACGAGGAGGAGAAAACTATGCCATTTAAAAAGGATTTTGTCTGGGGCAGTGCCACAGCAAGCTATCAGGTTGAAGGTGCGGCCTTTGAAGACGGAAAAGGGCTTAATATCTGGGACACAACAAGCCGCAAGCCAAACTACACCTTTGAATATAACAACGGCGATACTGCCTGTGACAGCTATCACAGATACAAAGAAGATGTGGCCATAATGAAGGAAATCGGGCTGAAGGCATACCGCTACAGCGTTTCCTGGGCACGTGTTATGCCCGACGGTGTGGGCAAGGTAAACCAAAAAGGTCTTGACTATTACGACCGACTTACAGACGAGCTCTTGAGTAACGGTATTGAGCCTTACGTTACGCTTTTTCATTGGGACTTGCCATATGAGCTTTACAAAAAAGGAGGCTGGCTTAGCCCCGATATGGGCAAATGGTTTGGCGAATATGCCCATGTTGTGTCAGAAAAGCTTAAAGATAGGGTAACAAACTTTTTTACTATAAATGAGCCCCAGTGTATTATCGGTGCAGGCTATGTAAACGGCGACCATGCACCTGCACTTAAGGTGTCTCCGAGAGAAGGGCTTTTAGGCATACATAACACCCTCCTTGCTCACGGTAATGCTCATGCAGCAATAAAGGCAAATGTTCCTTCTTCAAGAGTGGGCTATGCGCCTGCAACGGCTGTACGCATTCCTGCAAGAAACGCCCCTGAAAGCATTGAAGCCGCAAGGAAAGAAACCATGCGTGTTTATGACGATGCCTGGTGGAGTAATACTGCCTGGTCCGACACCATTATGTATGGTAAGTACCCTGACGAAATGCTTGAAAAGTTCGGTCACATAATGCCTTTTGTAAATGATTCTGACATGAAAACCATTCATACGGGGCTTGACTTTTTCGCCTTCAACACCTATCATGGTGAAATTGTGGACGTAAACGATAAAGGTGAGATTTACTATGTAAAGCGCCCTGATGGCTACGCTCGTACAACAATGGGCTGGCCCGTAGACGAAAGCTGTCTTTACTGGGGCGCAAAGTTCTTTTATGAGCGCTATAAAAAACCTATTATCATTTCTGAAAACGGCATGGCAACAACCGATTGGGTTTGTCGTGACGGTAAAGTGCACGATTCTATGCGTACAGATTATATAGAGCGTCATCTTGCTTATCTCAAAAAAGCTGCAGACGAGGGTGTGGATGTAGATGGTTATTTCCTGTGGTCTTTACTTGACAATTTTGAGTGGAAATTAGGCTACAGTCAGCGTTTCGGCATAGTTCATGTGGACTTTGAAACAAAGAAGCGTACCATAAAAGACAGCGCCTATGCCTACAGGAATATTATTTTGACAAACGGCGAAAATCTTTAGTTTAGGTGGTTGACAACCATTTTTAAAAGTGATACGATGTCTTTTGAGGTATATGACAGAAAGGAATGATTCATTATGAGTAATACTAAAAAAGAAGCATTTTTATTTGTGCATTTTACAGATACACATCCCAACACCCCCATGAGCGAGCAGATTTATTTTTCTGTAAGTCTTGATGGCCTCACATGGAAAACACTTAACAATAAAAAGCCTGTTATTATTTCCGAAATTGGTGAAAAAGGTATCCGCGACCCCTTTATCATCCGCTCTCACGACGGTAAAAAATTCTATATGATAGGCACTGACCTTAACGTTTTCCTCCGTCCCGACCATTGGGGCAGTGCTACGAAAAACGGCAGCCACGACATTTTAATCTGGGAATCTGACGACCTTGTTAACTGGAGCGAAACAAGAGCTGTTACAGTATCAAGAGAAGATGCAGGCTGTACATGGGCGCCCGAGGTTATTTATGACAAAGAACAGGATAACTACATGGTGTTCTGGGCTTCCAGAGTGGACTACGGCAAAGGTCATCACAAGATTTTTCAGTCAAGAACTACTGACTTCAAGACATTTACACCTGCCGAGGTTTACATAGAACGCGATTGTGACGTTATCGACACAGATATCGTTGAGCATAACGGTGTTTATTATCGTTTTTCTAAGGACGAAACAAGCAAGTGCATTCTTATGGCAAAGAGCACATCTCTTTCGGGCAAGTTTGAAATTGTTGATTCCAGCCTTAAGGATGTTCACGGTGTTGAAGGCCCTCAGTGCTGCCAGCTTCCTGATGGCAGATGGTGTCTCTTCCTTGACCAGTATGGCAAGAATCTGGGCTATGCGCCTTTTGTTACCGACGACTTGGACAAAGGTCAGTTCACAAAGATTGATGCAGACTTCCATACCGAAATTCAGTTCCGTCATGGCGGTGTGCTTACAATTACAATGGAAGAATACGACAGATTAATGAAAGCATTCAGCTGATTTTAAAGGGGTGGTTATCCGCCCCTTTAATTTTTTGAAAATATTGCTTGACAAACGCCTTTCCCGTGAGTATAATAATATGTGCGTGACAGCTTATGGAGAGGTGTCCGAGTGGTTTAAGGAGCTGGTCTTGAAAACCAGTGACACGAAAGTGCCGTGGGTTCGAATCCCACCTTCTCCGCCACGGATAGCCCACAGC
>JAFQLL010000076.1 GCA_017414645.1 Clostridia bacterium
AAGCCTTCGATTTCTCTGTTTCGCTTTTCTATCATTCTTTCATATCTTTCGGCATTATCCCTGTCCTTGATTTTCTCCATTAGTATTTGTTCAACCTCAAGCTCAGTTGCATTAATACTATCCTGAAGCCGTTTTATTCTTTTGCTGACATTATTTTTCTGTGACATCCATGATCGTATATCACTTTCTATTTGTCTTGAGCATTTGGAGAGTCCGTCTCTCATTACGGCAAGTTGCTTGTAAATTTGTTCATCAAGTACCGATTCGTTTATTCTATGAGAGGAGCCTAGTGTTCTTCAGAGCACTAGGCTAAGGGCTCGTTTTTGATATAAGGGGGATAATTCTTATATTGTAATTACTTTTATTTACATGTATAATAAAATTATAAGGAGATGATAAAATGAAAAAAGTTACATTAATAAGCATTTTTACAGCTATGCTTATGCTTATGGCCATGAGCGTATCGGCAGAAGAAATTACATACGTTGCCGACAATGGTGAAGAGCTCGTTTTTGAAGCTGTAAGCGAGGATTTGTTCCGGGGCTGGGGAAGCTTTGATACAAGCGAGAGTCTTGGTCATTTCACAACAGGCGGCTACCTTGTTACAGGCGACACAAAAACACCCTTAAGCAGCGCCACGAGCTATTGGAAATTTAATCAATCGGGTTATCTTGAGGCGCTGGGTAACGGCGGAAGCACAACAAAGGCTTCATTGCTTACATTTGTGCCTTTAAATGGCGGTGACGAGATTGGCGAAGAAAAGCTGTATTACTTCTCCATGCGAGTGTACACCCCTTCGGCAAAGGAGCTGAAAATTGCATGGAATGCCACAAGAAGTGAGCAGTTCTGGTCAATTTATTCGGGAACAGAATACGGCGGCAGATACCCCGACTACGGCGCTGCCGAAACCACCCTTGATAACGATTATGCCATCGACAACAATGCAAGCATTTACACCATGGGCGGCTGGCACACTGTTGACGGCTACATGGTTGCAAAGAGCGATGCAAAGTATTTCATGTTAAACTGTCGCTACCTGCAGGGCAGCGCTTCGAGCCCCACACGCATTGACGACATTGTGCTTTATGAGGTTGAAGCAAAGAATGCGGCAAGCAAGCTGTTTATGGACGGCTATGTTGTGTACGACAGCCTTCCCGAAATTGATGGCACCTGGAGCGACACAGCGGGCTATGTTGTAAACGGCAACTATACAAGACCCGCGCTTGGCGGCATCGATACAATAACTGCTACCTACAGTGACGGCGAAACAGAAAGCTTTACAGTTGAGGTTGTGGGCAAAACAACCACCGATATGAACGGCGGTAGCTATAAGGTTGTGGGCAAAAACCTTTTGAAAAATGCCAGCTTTGAATACTTTGAAACCGATAACCGCTCCGGAGGAGAGGGCGAAACCTATCCCTTTATCTATACCTGGGAATCCACAATTACGGGCAGCAGCGGTTCAAGCATTAACAATGCAGAAAACGGCTGTTATGAAATAAGCAGTGAAAGGTTTGTTACAGGTAGGGTATCCATGCGTGTAAGGTATTCGGATGATTACAACAACCATTCCTCCTTTAACCAGTTTGCAGAGTTAAAAGAGGGCACCTACTACTTTTCCTATTACGCACGCAGAACAACAAGCGACAAGCGTGATCTGGAAATACGTTTAAATGGTGAATGCATTCATACCTTTAACACAGAAATCATTCTGCCCGATTGGAACAAATATTCTGTAGCCTTTGAAGCAAAGGAAGGGGATATGTTCGAGTTTACGGGCTACTCTTGCTCGAGCGTGTATGTGGACAGCTTTTTGCTTGTGCCCGTACAGAAAATGGAAGCAAGCTGCAAGGTAATTATTACCGATGAAAACGGCACCATTCTTTCAGAAGAAACTGTTACAGACCTTGCAGAGGGTGCGAAATATACTCATAAATATAATCCTATAGAAAGTATTGACGGTGTGCTTTATGTGTATAAGGCTGGTACCGCTGTAGTTCCCGTCCTTGGTAAGGAAAACACCATAACACTTTGCTACGAAGAGGTTAAAGCGGTTGAGAACACCACCGTGTATTCAACTACACCTCACCATAAAGCGCCTTCAATGCCTGAAACGGTTACCGTTTCTATAAACGGCAGGGAAGTGGTGCTTAAAGCCACTTGGGACGAGGCACCTATTAAGGCATACGAAAAGGAAGGTAGCAGGTTTGCCCTTTCGGGTGTTGCAGGAGAGCACATTCCTGTTGAAGCTGAAGTAACGGTTCTGAAAAACCACAACTATTTAGAAAACGGCATTTTAAGCACAGCAAGCTTTACCACAATTAAAAAGAGCCCTGCTGAGGGCGACGAGGTTGAAATATCCTTTGACATTCTGCCACTTTATGCAAACATTGACGGTTCAATAGGCTTCACCGCAGATAATGTAACCGTTGATGCATGGAACAGCTGCGGTATTGCAATGCGTATTTATACAGACGGCAGGTTCCAGTATTACGACGGTGACGTAGGCTATACAAAGAGCAATGTATTCTACCGCTCGGATACAGCCTACCGAGTAAGAATATTTGCAGACTTAACAAACAAAACCTACAGCGTTTATGTGTCACAGAAGGGCTCGGAATACAACCTGCCTGTTTGTGAAAATGCTGCCTTCAGAACAAACGCACCCGCAATGACAAATATTGGTCAGATGCTTGCCCGTGGCGGCAGCGGTGCACCTGCAGGCGAATTCAAGGTTGCCAACGTTATGTGGGGCAAGCCTCTGGCGGTAAGCTTTTTGCGTAGCTACAAGGGTGAGGACGGCATGCGCCATGTTGAGCTTAAGGCAAACGAAACAGGCACAAGCAAGCTTTACTACACCGACTACACCGACGGCTACCTTGCAGGTATGCATGTTGAAGAAATAAGCTACACAAAGGGCGACAAATTTACCCTTCTTCTTGAAAACAGTGACAATAAAAAGCTCATGATGATTGACGAGCAGCTTGTGCCCGAGTTTAATGCGGTAGAATTTTCTGAAGATGGTGACAAGGGCTTTGTTTCAAGCTTTATGGGCTCCTTTGCATACTATTCAAATGATTATAACTCTTCATTAACCGACGACGATGCAGGTATTGTGCAGGTTAATATAATGGAAATCTATTCCGACAGAATTACCCTTACAACAAAGAACTATGGCAAATACTCAGGCGAAAAGGAAAACCCCACACCCTCAGTGTTCACACGCTACAACGGCGACGATAGCCAGACTGACACACCAATCAAGCGTGTGCTGGTGTTCGGTGACTATCAGATAGGTGACTATTTATTGTCTGACGAAAGCTATTCTCCCTTGCGCCCCGTATTTGTGCGCATGTGCGAAGACTTGGAGGATGAGCACTTTGATGCGGTAATGATAGGCGGCGATTTAACCTTCTCCGACTATGTTACAAAGGAAAGATGGCAGTTGGTTGTGGACAGCGTGCTTGGCATGCTTAAGGAAAAAATTTCACCTAACGTTTACATAATTGCAGGCAACCACGACTATAACGCAGGTGAGAGAGACAACTACAACAGTGCTGACTATTACAACGAATACATGAAGGAAAACAACGGAACCCTTGAAGGCACCGACGGCTACTTTGAGCAGAGCGAATTTTACGAGGGCGACGTGCTTGTGGGCTTTGTTTACGAGCAGGAGGGCATCTACTTTATGGGGCTTTCCACATCTCCCGACATGATGCGTGGCGGCTTGCAGAACACAAACTACAACTATTCTGAAGGCGCATTGGACTGGGTTGAGGAAAAGCTTAAGGAAATAGGCGACGATAAAACCGTTATCTTTATGGCGCATTTCCCCTTAGGCGACTCCAACAACCTTATAAAGAGCAGTAAGGGTGCGGCAGAGGGCTCAACCGTAAGGCTGCTTGACATTGTGAAGGATTATCCCAACCTTGTGTACCTTTACGGTCATGACCACGGGTCAAGCTTTGCCTTTATAAATTCCGAAACAGAGGAGCGCGTAACACGCTACGATACAAACGGATATAAAATCGATTAACGCAATAACAGAACCCCACTCAATAGTGAGTGGGGTTCTGTTATTACCTTTATTTCCTATAAGGCAAAATAAATTTGATTTTATTGCCATGCGAGAATTCCCTCGCGAGGCTCGGAAAACGCATATGGCATTACAAAGTGTTTTCTCCTCTGTCTGCCTTAGCTTGAACTATTGCCAACAAAGTGCCTCCGACACTTTGTTTAATCTCTATCCAGCTTTATTGCAGAAAAATAGTCCTTTGGCGTATAACCGTAACGGCTTTTAAAAAGCCGGAAAAAGTGGGGGATGTTAGTGAAACCACACAGCTCTGCAATTTCGTAAATTTTCATTTCGTGATTAAGGTGCATAAGGCTGCGGGCTTTTTCAAGCCTTGCCCAGATAAGGTCCTCTTTTGGAGAAGACTTAAAGAACAAAGAATACATTTTATAGCCTTGTGTACGGGAAATTCCGTACTGCTTTAATAAAAAATCAAAATTGGGCGGCGAAACAAGGTTTGAAAGCAAATCCGAGCGGATAAGGGTTAATTTGTTTTTTAAATCCGAGCTTCGCACGGCCTCATAATCGGAGTTAATGCCGCGGGCAACGGCAACCAACAGGCTGAAAAGGCTTGCTTGTATAGCCTCTTCAAAGCCAAGGCCTTTTGTGGAATTTTCTTTACAGATATTGAAAATTAAACCGTTTATTTCACCGCAGTTGGCAGGGTAAATTATGTTGTCGGTTTCAAGGCTGAGCTTGGTAAAAAGCTCCTCGGGTGCGTTGAAGCCTACATAGCTGTTGACAAAGCCTTTTAAGGTTACATAGTCGTGTTGTGTTCCTTTTTTGTACAAAATGCAAGCGCCCGACTGCTCTTCTTTACCGTTTACAATAACAGGTCCCTGAAAATATAAAAAGGCATGCTGATTGAGTGCCCATTTAAAGACAAGGCCTCCCGGTTCAGCTACATTATAGCCTGCGTTTACAAATTTAAGTGTATTCATTGCAGCATCCCTCCTTGGTAAAGTGTAACACAAAGCGTACAAAAGTGCAAGAAAAAGGTACAACAGGCAATTGATAAAGCGTTTAAAGGGATATATAATTTAATTACAGACAGATTGGAGGGATAAAAATGAAAAAAATATTTTCACTGCTCCTGGCTTTGATTTTAGTTGTGGGAATTATGCCCACCGCAGCAATTGCCCAGACAGCTGCTTCGGCATATGCCACAAGAGCCTTCAGCTGGAATTATGATACAAATGCGCTGAACGGAAGCCTGCCCACCAGTGTAAGCTGGGGCAATTACCGTGCCTGCTTTATGTCCTTTGACATTCCTGAGGCAATTCTGGCATACAAGGATAAGGAGGCAGTAATTACTGCCTTTCTTAACTCGGATATGACATTTAACAACGGCAGGGTAGCAGGGCAGGTGCCCATTGTTACCATTGTTTCGGCAGATGCAGACATAATTGAAAACGTAAGCCTTACAGGCGGAAGCAGTACAACCACGCAGCTTAAAAATGCCTGGGCAAATGGTGAGGTGCTTGCCACCTTTGATACGCTTACAGAGGATGTATCCCCCGAAATGAATTTAACAGAAATAATAAAGAGTGGTAAAACAAAAATAGGCTTGTATATTACATGCCGTGAGGAGGAGGGGTATCTTCAGACACACGGTATTGTAAATTTCAATTCGCCAAAGCTTAATTTTACTGCTGCTGAGGTTGACAGCGAATACTATCTCAATCTGATTGAGGTTCCTTATAATATTGAAGAAGGCTATAAGCTCCCCCATGAAGTTATGGGAAAGGCGGTAACCTGGAGTGACGGTATTGAGGCGAATGACACAACGCAGTATAAGACATTAACTGCAACAATTGACGGAAAGAGCAAGGATTTTGAAGTTATGATAATGGGTAAAAACGAAAATTTTGTACTGGCATATACAACAGAAGAAATGAGCATGCATCTTGCAGTTAAAACCTCCTTGGGCTGGGAAAAGCTTAATTTCGGCTTGGGTGTGCTTTATGAAAACGCTGCTTTAAACGATGCGACTGTGGCAGGCACCACACGCGCTCTTGAAAAGCCCTATATTTACAGAAAGTCTGACGGCAAAATCGGAGTTGCGGCAAGAGGCATGACAACAGGAGGCGTTAAAGACAGCTTCATCACTCTTTGGGAAACAGAAAACCTTGTGGATTTTGTAAAGGTTGGAACCGTGAACTCATTAGATGGCTACGAAAGCTGCGAAAGGGTAAAGGTTGACGGCTTTAGCGGCGCAAGCTGTGTGTTTCCTGTTACGGATAGCGAAAAGGATTACCTCGTAAAAAAATTGGGTGAGGTTAAAAACATATCCGTTGAAGATATTACCGTAAATTTAAAGGTTGGAGAAAATTTTGAAGGTCTTTCCGAGCTTACTGCAAATTATTCCGACGGGTCAACAGAGCGGATACCTGTTAAGTGGAATGAGCACGACCTTAAAGCTATCAACACTCAAAAGGCAGGATTATACACCGTGAGAGGCAATGCGGTAGTCAGCGATTACCCAAGCCCTATGTTCTACGGCAAAGCTGACCCTATGGTAATTTCCTACAAAGGAAAATACTATTTTATTGCAACCAATGAAACAGGCGGGCAGGTTGATTTATATATTCGTGAAAGCGATACCTTAGAGGGCTTGGAAACTGCAAAAGATGTTTTGATTTTCCGCCATACATCATCAGGTGACCATTCCGGCTGTAACTGGGCACCTGAGCTTCATGTTATAAACGGCGAATTATATTGTCTTTTTGCATCCAGCACAACAGGCAGCTGGAACGCAGTGCAGGCAAGAATAATGAAATGCAGTGGCAACCCCATGAATATAAACGACTGGGAAGCACCGGTAAGGGTTACAAAAAAGGATGGAAGTAATCTCATAAACGAGGGCATTACCCTTGATATGACCTATTTTGAAGCCGACGGAAAGCACTACTACTGCTGGGCGGAAAGGCCTATTACAAGTGCAGGAAATGCAAGCTCCAGCTTGATGCTTGCAACAATGGACCCCAATGACCCATATAAAATTACAAGTGACCCTGTGGTATTATATACTCCGTCTTACCTCTGGGACAGACGAACTTCGCCAATTGCTGAGGGCGCTTATGTATTGCAAAATAACGGAAAAATATACATGACCTTCTCAGGTAGCGGGGTTGATAATTCATACTGCGTTGGCTTACTTACAGCGGATGAAGGCGCAGATTTACTCGATGTGAACTCATGGAAGATAACCGGTTATCCCGTTCTTGCAACAGAGCATGTAACGGGGCAGTCAGGTCCCGGGCACAATGCCTTTACAAAGGACGAATACGGCAGAGACATATTAGTAACACACATGAAGCCAAACGGTGGCACAAGAAGCGGCACCATGCGGTATGTTCACTACGCTTTCGACGGAACACCCGTGCTTTACATGACAGCGGAGAGGTATCTTAAGAGCGACTTAAGAAGCATACAGGCAAAAATATATGTGCGTGATGAAAGCCTTACCGAGGAAGAGTTTGAGCTTGAATGTATTGCAAGCAGCCTGAAAATTGACAATTGGGATGAGGTAAGAACAAATATAGAACTGCCCAAGGAAAAGGACGGAGCGAAAATTGAATGGGCAAGTGACAATGCCGCAATTTCAAAGGAGGGCGTTGTAGTAAGCGGTAAAGAGGATGTAAAAGCAATACTTACTGCAACCGTAACAAAGAACAACCTTAAAACAACAAGAAGCTTTGAAGTTATAATAAAAGCAAAGGAAGAGGACTACGCGTATCTCTTTGCATACTTTACGGGCAATAATGCCGACCAGGAAAGACTTTTTTATGGTGTGAGCCTTGACGGCTACAACTTCCGTGCATTAAATAATGGCAAAAGTGTTCTCACAAGTGACCTGGGTACAGGCTGTATACGTGACCCCTTTATTATGAAGGGTGAGGATGGTTACTACTACATAATTGCAACAGATATGAAATCCTCCTTAGGCTGGTCAAGTAACTACGCAACAGTTGTTTACAAAACAGCCGACCTTATTAACATTGTTGATAAGGAATGGATAAATTACCGCGAAATAAAGGGCGCAGAAAACTGTACCCGTGCATGGGCACCTCAGGTGATATGGTGTCCCGAAAAGAATGCATATATGGTTTACATCACAATGAGCATTCCCTCTGACCCCTATGCAACTGTAATGTATCGCCATTACGCAACGGATTTGTGCGACGCATCAACCTACACAGAGCTGGAATTGATGCTTGACGAGCCTGTCAGCGGTGCAGCAGCAATTGACGGCGATATTATCTATGACAAGTTCCACGACGAATACATTATGTACTACGATGGTAAGAGGGTTGCAACAAGTAATTTGTTAAGCGGTGAATGGGTACACGCCGAAACAAAGTATTCCGACGGGCAGGTGCCTATGTATACTGCAGGCGGGGTAAGTATGGCTGTTGAGGGCAGTAATATCTGGAAAATTATCGGAGAAGACAAGTGGGTAATTGCCGCAGATGGCACTCCCTTTAATGGTGGCTGTTATGCCATGGTCGAAACCGAGGACTTTGAAAACTACACCCAGCTTTGGGAGAGCAAGGGTGAATATTCCTTTGATTTTACACCCCGTCATGGTTATGTAATACCAATAAGCAAGCGAGAGCTGGACAATCTTTTTGAAGAGTACGGAAGGGTGGACTTTCCTAATCCCTGCAATTTAAAATTCAAAAACGACAGCACAGTGTATGCATCCAGCGACCGGGAAGCATATGTAATCGTGTCGGAATACAATAGCGAAAACGTATTGGTAAATGTTAAAACACAGAAAATTGAAGGCGAAGAGGAGATTCCTTTTACAACCCCGAAAAACGGAACTGTTAAGGTAATGCTCTGGGCAAAGGACGAAAAGCCCTTGTGCAAGGCAATAAAAAGAACTTTTAATTAATAACATTTGTAAAACAAAGGACTCTCCCGATGGGGTCCTTTGTTTAATTGAAGCGTTCAACATTTTTATATGTACAACAGGGCATAAAAATGGTAAACTAATATTATATGGAGGGGAGAATTATGAGAAGAAAACTTATTTCATTGATATTGACGCTTACAATACTAAGCGCAACATTTTCACATTACATAACAATAAGTGCGGCAACACCCATTGTTGCATTCCCCGGTGCCGAGGGCGCAGGCAGGTATGCAACAGGGGGCAGAGGCGGTACTGTTTACCATGTAACAAACCTTAACGACAGCGGTGCAGGCTCTTTTCGCGATGCTGTGTCTGCATCCAACAGAATAGTTGTGTTCGACGTTGGCGGCACAATTAACCTTAAAGGCGACGTTGTTGTAAAGGGTAACATTACAATTGCAGGGCAGACAGCACCCGGTGGCGGAGGCATTACCCTTCGCGGCGGTAAAATAGGCATGGGCGGTGACAACATTATCATCCGCTATGTTTCCTCACGCCCGGGCGAGAACGGCTCCAGCGAATGCGACGCATGGGGCGGTGACAAGGGCTCAAACTCAATGATTGACCATTGTTCAATCGGTTGGGCAAACGACGAGCAGTTTGGTCTTTATTCAAACAACCAGAACCAGACCGTGCAGTATTCTATCATTGGTCCGTCGAACTGTATTTCATATCATTCGAAGGGTGCTCACGGCTTTGGCATAATGCTTGGTAAGGCAAACAACACCTGGCACCATAACATGATTGCCCATAACATTTCCCGTAATTACCGCGGTAAGTCCACAGGTCCTATCGACTATGTAAATAATGTTATATACAACTGGGGCTACCAGACAGCCTACGGCACCTTCGGTCAGGTTAACTATGTGGGCAACTACTTCAAAGCAGGTCTTTCTACAACAGGCGGCTACCGCTATGTTGACCTTTCCAGCGGTACCGACTACCACAAGTTCCGTTTTTATCTTACAGGCAACAAAATGGTAACAAGCACAGGTGCCGACTACAACACAAGCTATAACACAAACAACTGGAACGGCTTCAATTTCAGAGAAACAGGTCTTACCCAGGCAGACATAGGCGTTTCAAGCCCCATTGCTGTGTACGACAGTAAAGGTCAGAACGCAACTGTTGCCAATAACGCACAGAGTGCCGACGATGCTTTCAAGACGGTTCTTTCCTACGCAGGCGCAGGTATCCGTGCCGATTTGCGCCCCCGTATCGACAAGCAGGTTATGGAAGAGGCAAAAGGGGGCACAGGCTACCTTACAGGCGGTCGTGACTTTTCTACCCTTACCTCAAGCGATACAGCTTTAAACGAGGCTATTGAAAAATACAATATTAAGGAAATGGACTACGATGCATATTATCCCGCTGCTGTATTGCAGAAGGGAATTACAGATGCTGACAACGACGGAATGAGCGACACCTGGGAGCTGGCACGTGGTCTCGATACATCAAAAAACGATGCCATGGGGGACTATTTAGGCGAAGGCTACAACAATATCGAATATTACATTAACGACCTTACAGTTGATTCTTTCCCCGAGGGCGTTGTAACACTTTCAAAGGAAACAGTTCAGCTTGGTGAAAACTACGAAAAAGCCAAGGCAGATGCAGAGGCTATAAAGCTTTCTGCAAGCACTGTTAAAGAAGTGGGCGACCTTATTATTCCCACAAAGGGCAAAAACGGCTCAACAATTAGCTGGTCAAGCTCTTCTGCGGCAATTGTGGTAAAGAACAATGCAATTGCTTCTGTAAGCAGACCAAGCGTTTCTGATGCCTCTGTAACCCTTTCTGCAAAGGTTACCTATGGCGATTTTACAATGAACCGCTCCTTTACTGTAACGGTGCCTGCACAGCCTGTGAAGTTTGACTTTGGCTCAGACAGTGCGCAAACAGGCTTTGTTAAGGTAGATGCATCGAAGCTTTATTCAGAAAGCTCACCTTACGGCTTTACAAAAGCCATAAGCAATATGGACCGCGACCCCTATAACATTCCTGAGAGCTATACCGCGGTTCATAACGACCAGGTAACAGGCGAAACAACCTTTAAGGCAGAACTGCCCAACGGCAAATACACCGTTGTTATCCACTACGGCTGCTGGAATACAAGCTTTGGCACAAGGTTTAGTGTTGAAGGCAAAGACACAGGCAACCTTTATTCTACCGATGCGGCAGAATATACTACCGAGGTCGAAGTTACCGACGGCTTGTTTGAAATGGAAATTAAAAAGGGCGATAAGGCATACGGTGGCTACATAAACGGCCTTGAAATTTTAAAGCCCGAATATCACTTTGACTTTGGTGCAGGCAGTGTTCAGGAGGGCTACATTGGCGTAACCACAGCAACACTTTATTCCGACAACTCCCGTTACGGCTTTGCAAGCGCCGTAAGTAGTATGGAGCGTGCTCCCTATAACATTCCCTCAGGCTTTGACAACCTTTACAGCGACCAGCTGCAGGGTGAAGCAACCTTTAAAACAAAGCTTCCCAACGGCAAGTACGAGGTGACAATTCATTACGGCTGCTGGAACACAGGCTACGGCACAAGGTTTACTGTTGAAGGCAAAGACACAGGCAACCTTTATTCTACAAATGCGGCTACCTATACTGCAGAGGCAAATGTTACAGACGGCGTGCTTGATGTGGTAATGAGCAGGGGCTCTAAAAGCTACGGCGGATATATAGCAGGGCTTGACATTATGCCCGTTGCAGTTGAGCCTATGGCAGAGATTACCTACAAAGATAACACCGTTACAGTAACTGCAGAAAATGTTACAAACGCTCTTTTATTACACGCAAAGTACAACGGCACAATGCTTACGAGTGTTACAAGCACACCTCTTACCTTTACAGACGGTAAGGCAGAGGTTAAAAACATAACAGTTTCAAGTGGCGACAAGCTCATGGTGTGGAATAATAAAATGGGCATGCTGCCTTTGTGTAAAGCATATTGATATAAAAACAGCTCTTTTTTTTAAAAAGAAGAGCTGTTTTAATTTATTCCTTGTTCTTTTTATGAAAAAATGCTATAATATACTGTAAGTTAAAAAAGGAAGTGACAGTATGAATTTTATAGAATGGTTAAAGGTTATTCTCTTAGGCGTTATTGAAGGCATTACCGAATGGCTTCCCATAAGCAGCACAGGTCACCTCATTCTGGTAGACGAATTTGTTAAGCTTAAGCAAAGCGCCGAATTTATGGAAATGTTCAACGTTGTAATTCAGCTTGGCGCAATACTTGCGGTGGTTGTTCTTTACTGGAACAAGCTCTGGCCCTTCTGCATGCCCAAGGGCAGGGAAGGCAATCTTTTGGAAAAATGCTGCAAGATTGACAAAATTGTTCTCTGGCTCAAAATTGTTGTTGCATGCTTGCCTGCAATGATTATTGGTCTGCCTCTTGACGACTGGATGGACGAAAACTTACATAACGGCATTGTTGTTGCAATAGCTCTCATTTTTTACGGCGTTGTGTTCATTTTCATTGAAAACTACAACAAAAAAAGAACACCCCGTGTTACAAGTCTTAATGACCTCAGTTTTAAGGATGCTCTTTTAATAGGCGCATTCCAGACCCTCAGCTTAATTCCCGGCACAAGCCGCTCGGGCTCAACAATTATAGGCGGTATTTTAATAGGCACAAGCCGAGAATTGGCTGCTGAATTTACCTTCTTTTTAGCAATCCCCGTAATGTTTGGTGCAAGTGCACTTAAGCTTTTGAAGTTTGGGCTTAGTTTTGAAGCTGTAGAGCTTATGGTGCTTCTTTGCGGCATGGTGGTTGCATTCCTGGTGTCAATTTTAGCAATTAAGTTCCTTGTGGGTTATATCAAGAAGAATGACTTCAAGGCCTTTGGCTGGTACAGAATTGTACTTGGTATTATAGTTTTAGCATATTTCATATTTAAATAAGCACATAAAAAAGGAACCTTGTGGTTCCTTTTTTATGCTTTAAAACAATTTGACAAATGAAAAAATGTGTGTTAATATAGACCGGATTTTGAAAGTAAGGTGATTTAATTGAAAAAATTCGCAATTTTATTTATAGCTGTAGTTACACTTCTCATGGGCGCGTCTGCCTGTGCGGCACAGGAGGCAACCGTTGTTTTGTATTCTGAAACAGGCAGCAGCATTACTGTTTACGAGAGTGAGGTCGAAGAATACGCAGCTGTCGGCTGGCATAAGGATGCTGCAAATGTGCAGACAACACTCTATGCACCGGGCGGTAAGCAGTGCACAGTTTTTAACTACTATGTAAACCAATACCTTTCCCTTGGCTGGAGTAAGGAAAAGCCCAGGCAGGCTTACTATGAAGGGGAATACGTTTTTGACTACGGTGTGTTTGCAAATGAAAGCTGCATGTCTTATGAGAGTAGCGAAACTACCTGGAGTCGTCTTTACCATGTGGCAGATGCTACGGTGTACGAAAACTACGTAAACCTTCTTAAGGCTGACGGCTGGCTGCTTTACCACAAGGAGGATAACGGCAACGAAAAAGCTGTTTATCTTGTTGACAAGGCAAACAGCGTAATGCTTTGTGTTATGGCAAGCTTTTCTGAAAACCCTCACATTTCAATTGTAATGGACAAAAACTAAGAAAAGAGCTTCGATTTTTTTCGAAGCTCTTTTTAGTTTAAAAGTGTACAAACCAGGAGGAAACCTTGCGTGCAATTTTATAAAGGGGGCCTTCAAGCTCCTTTTGTGCTTCTTTAAGCTTGTTTCGAATGTCAATGACCTGGGGGCAATGGGTTTCGCACTTGCCGCATTGTATGCAGTTGGAGGCGGCGGTTGAATTTTTCCTTAAGGCGGTACACATAACGTATTCCTTTAGTGCGGTAAATTTACCGTCGGTGTAAAGGCGGTTGTAGGCAGCGAATGTGCCGGGAATGTCAACCATTTTAGGGCAGGGCATGCAGTAGCCGCAGCCTGTACAGCCAACCTTGATTTTTGAGTTGATGGCTTTAACCACCCCTTCAAGCATTGCCATGTCTTCCTCGGTTAAATCCCCCGCGTTGGCAGTTGAGGCGGTTTTTATGTTTTCTTCTACCATGCAGGTAGAGTTCATGCCCGAAAGAACCAATGTTACCTCGCTCTGATTCCAAAGCCATCTGAACGCCCATGCCGCAGGGGTGTATTGCTTTTTGTAGCTTGCAAAAATTTGCTTAGCCTCGTCGGGAAGGCTGTTAACAAGCCTGCCGCCACGAAGGGGCTCCATAATAAACACCGGCAAGCCCTTTTTATTTGCGTGTAAAAGTCCGCGTTTTCCTGCCTGCGAGTTTTCGTCCATATAATTATACTGAATCATGCAGAAGTCCCAGTCATATGCATCCACAAGCTTACAGAAGCCCTCGCTGTTTCCGTGGTAGGAGAACCCTACCTGACGAATTTCGCCGCTTTCTTTTTTTTCGGCAATCCATTCCTTAATGCCCAATTCGCAAAGGCGGTTCCATGCGGTAATGTCGGTAAGCATGTGCATGAGGTAGTAGTCTACATAATCTGTACGAAGGCGAGAGAGCTCCTCATTAAAAAGCTTATCCAAGCCTTCGCGGCTTTTTATTAAGTAGTGGGGAAGCTTTGTTGCAATGTTAACCTTATCACGGATGTTATTCTTTTCAAAAACCTTTCCCAACAGAGCCTCGCTACCGGGGTATATATAGGCTGTGTCAAAGTAATTAACGCCGTTATTATAGGCTGTCATTATTTCTTTTTCGGCTTTTTCGAAATCGATATGCCCCATGGTAGCTTTAAACCTCATGCAACCAAAGCCCAGAATAGACAGCTTATTGCCGTATTTGTCGGTGCGGTAATTCATAAAAAAGCCTCCTTTATGATATATACGTTATAATATCATAAATAAGGGGCAAATTCAATAATTATAAAAAAGCATTTTCAATGCTTCAACCCCCTCTTCCGTTTGCGGTGCCCTGTATCAACTTCGCTAATCCGCTCGTTGAGGACAGACCGCGGCACAGCTCTGCGCATTCGCTCAATCATCCACCGGATGCGCTCATGCTCGATTCCCCCAATCTTGTGGGACGAAAAGGTACACTTTTATTTTACAAGCAAATATGCGCACATTCTGCGCGCAATTTCCTATGTAATAACAAAAAACCGCCCTCGGGGCGGTTTTTATAAACGTCAGCTTCTCTGCATTTGGGGAAGAGTGTACTTTGCAACATATGCCTTGTAGGTTTCCTTGAAGTTGGGGTCTTCGCTCTTTAAGGCTTTAATGCCTTCGTGAAGGCTCATTGCGTTGTGGCTTGTTTCAATAATGCAGTCTGCAATGTTTGAGCAGTGGTCCGAAACTCTTTCAAGGTTTGTGAGAAGGTCGGAGAGTACAAAGCCTGTTTCAATGCTGCACCTGCCGTTCTGGAGGCGGTAAATGTGGCGTAAGTGCATTTCGCTCTTAAGACGGTCAATTGCCTGCTCCAAGGGGTCAACCAATGCTGCAACATCGAGATTATCTTCTGTAAATGCCTTGAGCATAAGGTCAAGAATTTCATTTACTGCATCGCCAAGTACTTTGATTTCACCCTGTGCAGATACAGAGAACTTAATGTCTTTATCCCTGATTTCTTCAGCAGATTTAAGAATGTTAATACTGTGGTCGGAAATACGCTCTAAATCACCGATAACCTTTAAAAGACGTGCAACACGTGTGCTGTCGTGATCGTCAAGATTATGGCTTGAAAGCTTAACCAGGTAGTTGCCGATAACGTCTTCATAGTGGTCAACCCTGCCTTCTGCCTCCATAAGCTCTTCTGCCTTTGCGTCGGAATAATTGCCTATTGTGGCAATGCTTGCCTTTAAGGAATCGACTGCACATTTTGCCATCTGTTCTGTGTAGTGGTAGCAGTTTTCAAGAGCGATTGAAGGTGTTGCAAGAAGTCTTTCGTCGAGCTCTGTTGCAACCTCTTTAACCTTTGCATCGGGAACAACTCTGCAAGCAAGCTTTTCAAGAAGAGAGGCACAGGGGAAGAGGATAGCTGTACAACTTACATTGAAGAATGTATGCGCAACAGAAATGCTTACATGGTTTGCTACCGCATTAAGAAACGGAGGAGCGAAGAAGGCACGTACAATGTAAAGTGCAATAAGAAGAATGGATGTACCGATAACGTTGAAGGAAAGGTGAACTACTGCAACTCTCTTTGCATTACGGTTTGCACCCACAGAGGAAAGCATAGCTGTAATACATGTGCCGATGTTCTGACCCATGATGATGGGAAGGGCTGCTCCCATTGTTACGGCACCTGTTGAGCTTAATGCCTGAAGAATACCGACAGAAGCGGAAGAAGACTGGATAACAGCAGTTAAAATTGCACCTGCAAGAACACCTAAGATAGGCTCGGAGAACATTGTTAGAATGCTCGTAAAGGCTTCGTTGTCCCTGAGGGCACTTACTGCTGTGCTCATTGCGTCCATACCAAACATGAGCGTTGCAAAGCCAAGAAGAATCATGCCTGTGTCCTGCTTCTTGCCGGATTTTGTGAACATGTAAAGAATAATACCTATAAGAGCCAGAACAGGGGTGAAGGTGGAAGGCTTAAAAAGCTGGAGAATGACACCTGCACTGTCGCCAATGCCGCCTAAGCTTAAAATCCAGGCGGTAACTGTTGTACCGATGTTGGCACCCATGATAACACCAATAGACTGCTTAAGTGTCATAATACCCGAGTTAACAAAGCCTACAACCATAACTGTTGTTGCGGAAGAAGACTGGATAATGGCTGTTACACCAAGGCCTGTCAGAAAGCCCATGAGTCTGTTGTCTGTAAGACGGCCGATGAGCGCAGTCAACTTATCACCTGCACGGCGTTCCAAGGCACTGCCCATAATGCTCATGCCAAAGAGGAACAAGCACAAACCACCTATAAGACCAAGTAAATCAAATCCTAATAAGTCTGCCATAGAAATTAATTCCTTTCTTACTTGAATTATTGCTAAGTTTTTGCGATTCATTCAACAATAAAATAAAAGCTTATGCCGAAAAAACCGATTTACAGGGATATATTATCATAAAAAAAGTAAAGATGCGGTAAAGGGTATGTGAACAATGTTAATTGTATGTAAAAGGGATGAGGTAAATTTATAAACCTCATCCCTTGTTGGGTTAAACGTCTGTATGCATTCTGTAGCCTACGCCAAGCTCATTGAAGATGAACTTGTTTTCGCCGGGCTTTAAAGAAAGCTTTTTGCGTATGTTCGCCATGTTAACCTGCAGCTTTTTTGTGCTGCCCGAGTCAAAATAACCCCATATTTCCTTCGATATGGCAGAATAGGTCAGAACCTTTCCGAAATGCTCGCTCAAAAGTGCCATAATATTAAACTCTGTCTGGGTGAGCTTAATTTCGTTATCCTGTATGTAAAACTTTCGGGCATCGTAGTCGATGGTCATTTCGCCTGCAGTAAATTTTCCGCCCAGCTTACCCTCCTCGGCGCAGTGGCGGTTGAAGCGGAGAATGCTGCGTACACGAGCAACAAACTCCCTGGAGCCAAAGGGCTTGGTAACGTAGTCGTTAGCACCCATGTCCAAAGCTTCTACCTTGTCTTTTTCTTCGCTGCGTGCAGACAAAACCATCACAGGAACAGGAGAGGTTTTTCTTATGTCCTGCAGAAGCAGTGTGCCGTCATGGTCGGGAAGCCCCAAATCAAGCACAACTAAATCGGGTCTGTGAGACGTAAACATTAAAAGACCTTTTTCAGCTGTATCGGCAGTTATTACAAAGTAATCTTCGGCTTGTAACAGTGCTGCTACAAAACGTAAAATATTAGCTTCGTCTTCAATTATAAGTATTTTATATCTGTTGTTCATATGTGCCTTCCTCCAAATCGAGTGTGAACCTGAAAACAGCGCCTCCATCCTTAAGGTTTTCTGCACTTATTGAGCCGCCATGCGCCTTTATTATTGTTGCACAAACTGAAAGCCCTATACCCATTGAATGGGTTTTGCCATCAAAATGATTGCTGTGCGAAAAGGATGTGAAAATGGTTTTTAAAACCTCGGGGTCGATGCCCTTGCCATTGTCTTTTACCTCAAAGATGGCTTTATTGCCTAAGGTGAATACCTTAAGTGAAAGCTTTGTAAAGCCCTTTGCGTGCTGAACTGTATTTTCCAGAAGATTTATAAGTACCTGCTCAATAAGAAGCGGGTCTGCCATAACTGTTACAAATTCGTCCGGTATGTCAAGGTCAACCTTAATGTTTTCGTAGCGCTTGTGAAACTTCGAAAGTGCCGAGTCAACAAGCTCTTCCAGAACGGTTGAGCTCTTTATAAGCTTTACATTTTCACCGTCAAATTTTGTTATGGATAATAAATTTTCCACCATGCGGATAAGCCATTGAGCATCGTCCTTAATGCCTGTCAGCATTGTGAGCTTATCGGTGTCGGAGAGGGCAGAATAGTTGTCGGCAATTGTTGATGCCGAGCCGTAAATTGCCGTAAGGGGCGTTCGCAGGTCGTGGGAAATTGCTCTTAGTAAATTACCCCGCATTTTTTCTTTTTCGGCTTCTGTCTGCAAGGCCTCGTGGTGCCTTATTTTTGCCGTGAGCGCACAGGAAAGGGTGGTTACGGCAATGAGTATTAATGCGGATATAGCATTTTCCTCAATTGTAAAGTTAAATTCAAAGTAGGGGAAGGTAAAGGCAAAGTTTACCGCAAGCACGCTGATAAATGCCGACATAAGCCCATAAAAATAGCCCTGTGTGAGAAGTGAAACAAGAAACACCGCCAACACAAAAATTGAAGGAACAAGCCCGGGCGCATTGAAAAATTTGTGTATTGCAAGAGAAAGAAAAAATGCACAGATAAGTATGATAGCTGTGTAGGCTATGTTCTTAAGAATGCTTTTGTTTTTCATATATATCACCAATATAATTGTAATGTAAAAACTGACGAAAGTCAAATGTATGGCGGTTTCTTAGCCGAGTCTTAAGAGCATTTAAAAACCCGTTGGAATATTCCAACGGGTTTTACTGTTTTCATTATTATTCAGCCTTTGTCCATACTGTGCCGTCAGCTAAAACTGCATCTGTAACTCTTGCATTAGAAACAGAGGTAATTGTGCTGTCAGCGGGGAATGCCCATGTGAAACCACGGAGAGCGTTTGCTTCAAGCGGAATTTGCACGGGAGCAGTATATGTGCCGATTGCAGCACCGCTCTTATCGTGCACTGTAAACTGAGCGGTGAAGGAAGAAACAGCCTGTTCACTTAAGTTGTAGAAGCTGATTGTAACGTTTACGCTTTCAGCAGTGGGTGTTACCGTACTGCCTACAAAGCCTACGGGTGCAGCGTTGTTTGCCTTGCAAAGGTCATTCGCCTTTACCTTGAGCGATGCGAAAAGCTCTTCGTATTCAGTGCCCTTGAAGGTGTTTGCGTTTTCATAGTACATAACAAGTGCATATGCTTCTGAATAGTCACCCTGATAAACATACTTATCGAAAAGGTCAACAATTTTGCCTACGCCTGCATCCTTATAAATGCTCCAGCCTTCAGCCTTGTGAGAGTCAATCTCAGAGGGGATAACACTCTTTTCTTCGAGCACGTCGCCATTCTGACGATACATTGTTACAGGAAAGGACCAGCCAACGGAAAGATAGGAGTCAACCTCATTCTCAAACACAGAAATTGTTCTGCCGTCAGAGGAATAGAGTGTTACAAGAACATCTTCAGGGTTTTCGTACCAACCGAGGTTTTTGTAGGTTTCAACCTGCTCGGGATATACAACCGCTGTTTCGCCAAGGCGGGTATAAATCCTTACCACAGGCACCTTGTACCAGCCGGAGGCAAGGTAGGTTTCTACGCCTTCTGTGGGAACAATGATTTCTTCGCCTTCGGGAGAATAAAGCTTGGTAACCTTTGTGGTGTACCAGCCTAAGGTTTTATAGGTTTCCAATTCGCCTTCGGGAATGCAGATTGATTCACCCTCTAAGGAATAAATTGTAATAAAGGGCGTTGTGGACCAACCAAACTTTTCGAAAAGAGAAATCTGATAATCATATATAAGCGCCGACTGACCTTCGGGCGAATATATCATTACTGATGTGGGGCGTGTTGCTGCAAATGTGCTCACTGAAGAGAAAACAATTGCAACGCAAACAAGGATTGAAAAAATGTGTCTGAGTGTGCGGTTCATGATAAGGTCAAGCTCCTTTTGATGAAATAAGATAGACTAAATTTTACCACCAATGCGACAAAATGTCAATAATATATACAAAAAAAGTCACTGAAAAGTGACTTTTTTGTACATTTTTTTTATTGCATAGGAAATTGCGCGCAGAATGTGCGCATATTTGCTTGTAAAATAAAAGTGTACCTTTTCGTCCCCCAAGATTGGGGGAATCGAGCATGAGCGCATCCGGTGGATGATTGAGCGAATGCGCAGAGCTGTGCCGC
>JAFQLL010000077.1 GCA_017414645.1 Clostridia bacterium
AAAAAATAAATTTTATATTATTGCCGTGCGAGAATTTCCTCGCAAGACTCGGAAAACGCACATGGCATTACAAAGTGTTTTCTCCTCTGTTTACTTTAATTGCAACTATCGTCAGAGAGTGTCGGAGACACTTTGTTCTTAATTTGAGCAATTGATATAGGTTGCTGCAGGATGGTTCATGTTGCCAATGTTGTTAACAAAGCTGCAGTTCTCAAATGTAAGGTTTTGTGCCTTCTTGTTAGTTATACTCTTGAACGTATTGTCAGAAAAGGTGCAATTTTCAAAAGCTATAACAGAGGGCGCATCATCCCAGTCAGAAGTTTCAATAAAGCCTTCAAAGCCGGAGCAAACAATGTTATGAATGTTGCAATCAACACATTTAATTTCAGAATTATCTATTCTCAAAAATCCGCTTAAATGCACACTGTCGCAGAATTCTGTTCCTGTAACAATTGCCTTGGAGTTATCCGTAAGCCATATGCCTGTATAGGTGCAGTCATAAATTTTGCCGCCTGTAACAATAAGGTTTGTAACATTACTTGCCATAATGCCTATAGCACCGCAGCCATAGAGGTTGCAGTTGTTTATATTTACACCATTACAGGAATCAAACTCGGTTACGGCACCCTCGCACTGATATTCATCATAGCTTGTTGTATGCCCGATGGTTAAGCCGGACAATGTGATGTTGTTGCATTCTCTGAACTTCAGAACATCTGCCATTTTATCGTCTATTGCAATTTCGGCATTCCCTTCAATTGTCATATTCTCAACGTTTTCAATAACATAACTATCGAAAGCTGTCATGCCGTAAGCTAAAGGCTTTGAAACATGCTCGTTATCTATTGGTGCTAAACCGGATAAGTTATAATACGAGGCGGTGAGGATAATTTTTTTGTTGCTGCCTATTGCATTTAATAAGTCTGCAGCTGTTGCAGCGTAAACAATAGTCTGCTCGGTGTCTGTATAATTCTCACTGAAAATATGAACAGATGCTGTGGCATTGTCCCATTCAACAAGACAATTAAACGCTTCCGACACTGCCCTTAATGGAATAAGTGTTCTATCATTTACAATCATTGCAGGGGCATCGAGCGCTACTGCACCTGAATGCGTTTCCATAAACGGAGAGCCTATGCTTACGGCTACATACGCATTCCCTTTGATTGCGGTTGCCGTGCTTGCGGCATTGTCCCAGTAAACCTTTGCGCCTAATGCCTCAAAAATTGCACGCATGGGAACCATGGTACGGCCGTTAACCAGCAACGGGTCAACGTCAAAGACAATTTGCTTGTTGTCTAAATATACCTTTATAGCACCTTGTGCCATTGTGGGCACAAAAAGTGTCAAAAGCATAACTAAAACAAGACCCATTAACAAAATTCGTTTTTTCATTCTATGCTCCTCCTTGGTAAAATTATCTGCTTTAAGTGTATCATATTATTTGAAAAAAGTCTATATAATTGATTTTTTGTGAAAACAAAATTTTCGGACAGACACAAAAGGGGCACCTATCCAATATACTGTAGTATATTGGAGGTGCTTTTGTGTTTTTAGAGGTTTTGTATCAGTTATTCAGTGCGTTTTTTCTTTCGGGGGTTGTTTCAAGCGGAAATTTCCCTGAGCCGCTGAGCGGTAAGGAGGAAAGGGAATGCCTTGAAAAAATGAAAAGCGGAGATAAGGAAGCCCGAGGAAAGCTGATTGAACATAACCTGCGGCTTGTTGCACATATCGTAAAGAAATATTCCCAGACAGCAGACATTGACGATTTAATTTCCATAGGCACAGTAGGGCTCATTAAAGCAGTTGACAGCTTTGACTCAGACAAAAACACACGCCTTGCAACCTATGCATCAAGGTGTGTGGAAAACGAGGTTTTAATGCATTTAAGACACGAAAAGAAATTTGCCTCACAGCTATCGTTATCAGAGCCTATAGGCTACGACAGGGAGGGCAACGAAATAAGCCTTATGGATATTCTTGTGGGAGATGGGGAGGATATATGTGACAAGGTTGATAAAAGCGAAAAAATAAAAAAGCTTTTTGAAAAGGTACGGCAAATTAAAGACAAAAGAGAAAAAGCAATTATATACCTGCGTTACGGTCTTCACGGGGGAGAACCGCTTACCCAGAAGGAGGTTGCAAAAAAGCTTGGCATAAGCCGCTCATATGTGTCAAGAATAGAAAAAAAGGCTATTATGCGCCTTCGGGAAAGTTGACATTTCAATTTTATAGGAGTATAATTGTCTGCAAAAGATAAGGAGGATTCTCATGGAAGGTCTTTTGGTAATAATCGAAAAAATTGCCTATATAGGCATTATGATACTTATCGGTTTCCTGTGTGAGAAAACCGGCTTTGTAAAAAACATTACAAATTCTGTTTCAGGCATTATTAAAAACATAACTTTGCCCTGCTTACTTTTAACAAGCCTTATAAGCAACACGTTGGATGCATCAAAGGCTAAAAACGGCGCACTTATTGTTGGCATTGGTCTTTGTGCAATCGTTTTTATGATGTTTATGGGCAACGTGTGGGGAAAAATGCTTAAGCTTGACGACGGCAAGCGAGGCATACAGATTGCAATGGGCTCCTTCGGCAATGTGGCGTTTCTGGGCTACCCCTTGATACAGGCACTGTTAGGTCCCGAGGGGCTTTTGTACGCAGTTTTCTACAACCTCATAAACGACGGCCTTTTGTGGAGCTTTGGCTTGAGTGCCATAAGCGGTGAAAAGGGGCTTAAGAAGCTTAAAAACATGCTTAACATCTGCACACTTTCCTTTGCGGTAGGTCTTGTCATGCTCATTCTGGGCTTAAAGCTTCCTGCAGTTCTGCAGGATTCCTTAGCGTCGGTGGGCAGTGCAACAACGCCGCTTTCCATGCTCTTTATAGGTGCAACCATGGCACGTGCCGATGTTGTAAGCGCACTTAAGCGCCCTGCGGTTTATCTTTTAACCTTTACAAAAATGGTTTTCATGCCCCTTGTAATTGTGGGACTGATGGCGCTTTTCTTAAAGGGCACCATGAATATTACCGCCATGCTCACCCTTGTGCTGCAGGTGGCAATGCCTGCCCAGACAATGGTTGCCATACTGGCAAAGGAGTATGATTTAGATTCCAAGTATGCAGTTGAGGTTATTTTTATAACAACTGTGTTTGCACTTGTGAGCCTGCCTGTTATTTATCAATTTGCAATGAATGTTTTGGGATAACTCGATAACTGATAAGTTATCATATCGAATTTGAGCACAGCGAAAATATATCGAAACGATGCGGTTCTATGCGTCGAAGGCTCATAGCGTCAATAACCACTGTAAAAAGCAAATCTAATAATTGAAAAATCGATATATTTTGTTAAAGTCAAAATTCGATATATGCCAGAGGCATTCGATATAAATCCCGTTGGGATTTTCGATATGTTTTGCTTGTGGCAAAACAAGAAAAGACGAAAGGAAGAAAAAACATGAAACTACTTTTAATTAACGGCCCCAACATGAACATGCTGGGCATTCGCCAGAGAGAGATTTACGGCAGCGATACCCTGGAAACAATTGAAACTCTTACCGTTAACAAGGCAAAGGAGCTTGGCTGCGAAATGGACTGCTTTCAGTCCAATCATGAGGGTGCCATAATTGACAAAATCCATGAGGCGTATCAGAAATATGACGGCATTGTCATTAACCCTGCGGCGTACACTCACTACAGCTACGCCATTGCCGATGCACTTGGGGCTGTAAGCATTCCCGCAATTGAAATACATATGTCCGACATTCACTCCCGTGAGAGCTTCAGGTCTAACAGCGTAACCCTTCCTTACTGCATAGGTCAGGTTGCAGGCTACGGCAAGGAAAGCTATGCCATGGGTGTTGAAAAGCTTGTTGAATATTTAAGTAAATAGGAAATTGAAGGAAAGGATTTTGCATTGCAAAATCCTTTTTTTGCCTTATAGGAAATACGCAATTTCCTATAAGGCAAAAAATAAATTTGATTTTATTGCCATGCGAGAATTTCCTCGCGAGGCTCGGAAAACGCATATGGCATTACAAAGTGTTTTCTCCTCTGTTTACCTTAATTGCAACTATCGTCAGAGAGTGTCGGAG
>JAFQLL010000078.1 GCA_017414645.1 Clostridia bacterium
CTCCGACACTCTCTGACGATAGTTGCAATTAAGGTAAACAGAGGAGAAAACACTTTGTAATGCCATATGCGTTTTCCGAGCCTCGCGAGGAAATTCTCGCATGGCAATAAAATCAAATTTATTTTTTGCCTTATAGGAAATGCGCAATTTCCTATAAGGCAAAAAAGTGAGCCCCATTAAGGGACTCACCATTTTTAAATATTATTTTGCATTTGCAGGGGTAAATGTAAATGTAAGTGTACCGTCTTCACTTACAGAAGAATTTGAAATACCATTCACAACCTGAGAGTTGTTGTTGTTAATTCTCACAAATTCATTCCAGTAGCTGAGGATTGTTACCTTGTTTTCAAAGCTTTCAATAGGCTTTACGGTAACATTGTAAACACCATTACTTACCTTTTCGCTTGATACATCGAAGAATATATCGCCTGTGTAAGCACCATTTCCGTTGGTGCGTGCTGCAAAGTTGCCGTTAGCGTCTAAACTAAGACGAACACCAACCATATTCACATAAGCGTTGAGCACATCGTAAAGACCGGGCTTTTCTTCTACACCATAGTCATTATCTTCGTCTTCAACAACTGTAGAACTCTGGCTCTTAAGTAAGCCTGCTGCCACCTGATAAATGCTTCTTGTGATATTTTGTGTACCGTAAATTGTTCCTTCGGTACCACCAGCATATTTAACCTTCACGTAGGGCACAGCTGTAAAGTTACGGTTATAGTTATTTACCGCAAGGTCTGTAATTGCAACTGTGAAAATTGTCTGGCTGTCGCCGTCCTGCCATGTTTCTGCAGGAATATCCGCAAACTGACTGCTGCCTTCAGCAGTAATTCTCATACCATAGCCTGTAACCTCTTCGCCCACATTGCTTCTGTCAACCTGTGCGATGAAACGAAGACCGTTACCTTCACTTACCTTACCGTTTTCGTCGAGACCGCCACCGTAGCGCACCTGTGCACCTGTTACCATTTCTACGTTGATATATGCTGTATTGATTATATCGCCATCTGAAACTTCAATTTCGCCTGCACCGACAAAGATTGTGTCGTCGCCGCTTGTAACATGGTAGCCGATTACGTTTTCGCCAAGGGCACCATCTGTGCCTAAGTTAATTGTGCCGTAGGTTGTAATCTTTTCTCCATCAAAGGTTACTTCCATAGCTTCAACATCTTTAATTTCACGGATACGGAAATCGTCAAAGAACCAGAAGGGACCGTTACCTGTGTTGCTGCCGTCACCGAGCCAGCGGAACCAGAAGAGAACGTGGTCAGTTGATTCTGTTGCTGTGAAGGTTCTTGTTACACGTGTCCATTCTGTGCCGATGTAGCCTGCTGTTGTTGAATTTGCTTCGCCGTCACCCTCATTAGCTACAAGGCTTGTTATAATATAACCGCCGTCGGCACCTGTCTTATGCTTAGCCATATAGGAAATTTCGTAGGTCTTGCCCACTTCTACTGCCACATATCTCTTGTAAGAGCATAAGCCGTCTCTGCCATCGTTCCAGCGTGTACCCAATGCCCAATTACCGTCGGGAATTACGGTTGTAAGACTTTTGGATACATTATTTGAAATAGCCTCGTTTGCACTTACTGCATAGCCATAGTTTGTTGAATAGGGGCTGCCAAACTGTTCATTTGTTTTTGCACTGAGCCAGCCTTCAATGCTGAAATTGCCGTTTTCATCTTCAAAGGAGCCGTTTGTCATTACGTTTTCACCATACAGCTTGCTTATTTCATAAACAGCTGTAACAGTACCGTCAGAGGCGTCAAAATCGCCTTGACCTTCAACGAGAGTATATACATAATTTTCAGCTTCAACACTCTGTGCAGGAATGAAGTTATATACCTCTGTGCCGGGGTTAAGGGTTATTGTTTCGGAAGGAAGTATTGCATTGCCTGCAACATCCACATACTTTTTAACCAAGGTTACACTGCCGCTGCCACTTGGCGTTGTAACAGTATCCACCTGGGCAAGAGTCTTGATTTCATCGTGGTTTAAAACTCTGTCAAATACATATGCATTGTCTGCCAGACCTTCAAAGCCGCCCACTTCCATGTTTTCGAGCACAATGCCCTGTGCCTTGAGCTTGTAATCAACCAAGCCATTGCGATAAAGTGTTAAATATGTTCCGTCGTATGTAATTGTGTGGTTAACGTAGCCCTGGTAATCTTCAACACCGTAGTTACCGCCTGTGCCGCGTCCGTAACCTGTCCAGCAGTCAGAGGAGCCGTAAACGTTGCTTGTAACATAGTCAACTCCGTTTACTGTAAGCACAACCCTTGCGCGGTTGCCGGTAGCTGTTGCGCCGTACTGAGTAGACATAGTTTCAACGCTTAATTCGACTTCGCCAAGGTCCATAAGCTTACCTTCGTAGTCGCCGTCAAGGAAAATGTCGGCAGAAGCTGTAAATGCTCCGTTAATTTCAGCTTCAAGCAGATTTGCTGTTTCCAAGGTGGGTATAAAGGCACCGCCGATAGAAGAATAGTCATCCTCTTTAACTGCATCTGTAAGGTCAACTGTCTTTGTGGGAAGAGCCGCTTCGGCATGAATAGCTGTGCAATAGCCCTTTGTTGTGTAAGCGTTACTTACAATCCAGTCGTAGTAGTCGCCGTGCATCCATGTAAGACGAATATCCTTACCTTCGCTATTTCCGATTACATAAGGACGAACGTTGTTCTTTAATGAGTTCTTTGTAATCTGCTCTGTAGAAAGAATCTGGGTGCCCGCAGAGTTCATTGTGTACTTAATAATTTCGTAAACTGTGCCAAACACACCCTCAACGGGCACGGAGCAGTACATAATGTTTGTGTTGTCGGGGTCAATTGCCATACCGCCACTGTAGCATAATTCCAAGCCTGAGCTTGCGCTCTGGTGGAAGGTGCCGCCTGTTGCAAGGTAGGTTTTAACCCACTCTGTGCCGTTCCACTTTACGTAGTAATACTCGTGACTGGTCTTGCCGCCACTGATTCTTACCATTGCGATAACGGGCTTGCCGTCCTCGCCCACTGCTGTCTGCCATACCCAGTCACGCATGCTACCGGGCGCTGTGTCAACGATATGAGTCTGTGTTGTGTCCGTTTTATTAACACTTAAGGCACCGTTTGCAATAGTGCTCATTGTGGTGCCGTTAATGTCTTCAAGGGTCATGTCTTCAATATTAATCTGGTTGAAGTATACCCAGTTGGGCTGTTCGTTATCGGGGTGACCTGTTGTATAGGTTACATACAGCTTGTCAACACCGTTGGAGGAATACTTTGCATAGGGACGAGCACCTGTACTCTGTACCATCTGGTAAGGACCATATGTAAATTCTGTGTTGCCGTCTTCATCGGGAATAGAAAGTTTAGCAATTGTGGGATGCCAGTTGATACCTCTCCACATTAAGTAAATGTGGTCGGGGTCGTTTTCCATTAAGAAGGGCGAAGGATATGTTGTGTTTGCAGAAGTGTTCAAGCACTTTTCTTTGCCGAGAGTTGTTAAATCGCCCGGTTCTTCTGTTACTCTGTACCAGAAGCAGGCTTCGTCTGTGTGACGAGAATAGAACACAATAATTCTTTCGTCGGGTAAAACGAGGAAAGTGGGGTTATTGTGGTCATCGGGCTGAATGTTACTACGGATTAAAACCTCGTTAACCTCATTAGTGAGATGGTTTATCTGAGTTGCCTTAATATCACCGTGAACGTCGATATAGCCGATGATTGTAAAGTCGAGGTCGTCATCGTTAGAATAGGAAATACTTCTTGGGTCAGCAAACCAGCACCATGCGCCCTCGTCGTCGATTTCGTAGCCTGAGAAGTTCTGGCTATCGTCGTACTTTTTATAAACAAGCACAATTTCGCCACTGCCGTCTGCTTTTGCAGTTACCGAAAGAGTGGAGTCTTCACTTGAATAGGTATAGATAGTGCCGTCTATAGTTACAGCACCCTGAGGAGTTCCCGAATATGTGTAGGTAGTGCCTGCAATAATGTTATTTACTGTAGTAGTTTCTGAGGACACCTCTGTTGTGCCATCCATGTAAACTGTTTTAATATTAACAGATGTAACTGCACCCTCTTCGATTGTTAAAGTAGGAGGTGTTGTTGTATTTGCATCATAAATACGAATACCGCCCAAGGGTGCTGCCAAACGGAAGGTTACTTCATCTTTACCTTCTCTTGCCATCTGACAAACGTATTCTGTAAGCTTCTGGCTTGAAAGTGTAATTGTTTCATTTGATGTGCTCTCACCTGTCTGGTTACCTGTCTGGAGTGCATCTGTCAAGCCTAAAAGCTCAAGGCTTGTAAGACCTGAGTTGGAACCACTTACACCAAAGATGGATGTGGAAGACGATGTTGACCAACTGCCGTCCACGCTGTTGCCGTAAACAGAAAGGCGTGCACCTGCTGTTGTCTGCTTAACGTTTTTAACCGTCATGGAAAGTGTAACCTTGGCTGTGTTGTCGGGGTCAAAGCCTTCGGGAATTTCGAATGCAATAAGAGCATGTCTTGCACTACCAAAGCCTGTACCCGAAAGAGAGCTTTGTGTTGTTACAGTACCGTCGGTGTCGGTAAAGCTTGTTGCACCTACCCAGCCTGTTGCACCTGTGGAAACTAATACGTTGTCGCCGTCAGTTTCCTTCCATTCACTGCCACTGGAATTGAAGTATGCTGTTCTTACTGCGTTAACGTTTGTTGTTGTCTTTGTTGAAATATCCAATGTTGCAGGGTGACTTGATGCGCTGTTATAAATCCACACACCACCGTAAGGAACTGCTATACGGAAGGTAAGCTGTGTTTTGCCTTCCTTTGCCATTTCTTTAATGTACTCTGTAAGTGCTAAGGAGGAAAGTGTTACTTCTTCATCAATCTGCTGACCAACAGCCGATTCGATGGGACTTGTAAGACCAAGAAGAGTTAAGCTTCCTGTACCGCTGTCGGTTCCCGAAACACCAAAGGTTGATTTATCGGTAGAAGTAGACCATGTGCCGTCCACGCTGTTGCCGTAGATAGCAAGGCGTGCACCTGTCTGGTTTATCTGCTTTACGAATCTAACCGTAAGGCCAAGGGTAGCAGTAAGCATACTGTCGGGGTCAAAATCAGAAGGTATGCCAAAAGATACAATCGCCTGTCTACTTGAGCCGAAAGCTGTACCCCCTGTTACCGTCTGGCTTGTTACTGTGCCGTCTGTATCGGTAAATGTACTTGCTGCATTCCAGTTATCGGAACCATTCCATGCAACAAGAACGCAGCTATTACCGCTTTCAGTGCTGCCTTCTGTGGCACTGAGTGCACTTGAATTTGTGAAAAACGCAGTTGTGTCTGATTGTATGGTTGTTTCTGCCGCAAAGCTTACACATGGCACAAACGCCAAAGCCATGCAAATAGCCACAACCATTGCTAAAAATCTTTTCATTTTCCGTGACCTCCTAAAAGCCATATATTCATAATTTTACTATATAAATCCCTTTTTTGCAATGTTTTTTACAAAAAAAATCCTCGCAGAATATTCTGCGAGGATTTTTAAATCAAAACTTATTTAGCATCAGAAACTGTGAATGTGAATGTAAGAGTTCCGTCTTCACTTACGGAAGAATTGGAAATACCGTTTACAACCAAGGAATGGTTGTTATTGATTCTTACAAATTCATCCCAGTAGCTGAGGATTGTTACCTTGCTGTTGAAGTCTGCAAGAGGTGTGATAGTAACGTTATAAACACCTTCGCTTACCTTTTCACTTGTAACATCGAAGAATATATCGCCACTGTAAGCGCCCTTACCTTCTGTGTATACACCAAAGCTGTCGCCTTCCATTTCAAGACGGATACCAACCATGTTCACATAAGCGTTGAGCACATCGTACAAGCCATAGGAATCTGTGCTGTAGTCAGTGTCGTTGCCGTCAACTGTGTCGGAATCGGCATTCTTAAGAAGACCTGCTGCAACAGCGTAAATGCTTCTTGTGATTGTTTCTGTACCGTAAATTGTAGCTTCCTTGCCGTCGGTGTACTTAACCTTCACATAAGGAGCAGCTGTATACTTACGGTTGTAGTTAGAAGTTGCAAGGTCTGTAACTGCAGCTGTAAAGATTGTCTGGCTGTCGCCATCCTGCCACTTTTCTGCAGGAATGTCAAGGCTCTTGTCGCTGCCTTCAGCAGTAATCTTCATGCCGTAGCCTGTAACCTCTTCGCCAACCTGGCTTCTGTCAACCTCAGCAATGAAACGAAGACCGTTACCTGCGTTCACCTTGCCGTTTTCGTCAAGACCGCCACCATAGCGAACCTGTGCACCTGTTACCATCTTAGCGTTGATGTATGCTGTTGTGATAGCATCGCCGTCGGAAACAGCAATTTCGCCTGCACCAACAAAGATTGTGTCGTTGTCGCTTGCAACATAGTAGCCGATTACGTTTTCGCCAAGTGTGCCGTCAGCATTACCAAGATTATATGTGCCGTAGGTCTTAACTATATCACCATCAACTGTTACGTCTACAGTTTCAACGTCAATAATTTCACGAACGGAGAAGTCACCGTAGTAAAGCTCTGCATTACCCCAGCCGCCGTAGGAAAGCATAATGTTCTTAGCTTCGGCAGGAGTGTTAACAATGTATTCAACCTTGTTTTCACCGGGAACTGTTACAATGTCGTTTCTACCGGATGCTGTACCAACCCATGTAACGTCACTGTTAGTATTTGTCCAGCTTGTTACACCACCGTTGTCAACGTCACTATAAAGTGTAAGGCCTGCAAATGTGCCGTATACAGCGTCGCCTGTTGCGATAATTGCGCTCATACCTGCGCTGCCCTGGTTAGTTGTGGTAGCACCCGTATTGTTATAAATTGTATTTGAAACAAGGTAGCTCTTACCGCCTTCAACGGGCACGAAGGTTCTCATTGTGGAGGCTGCTGTACCGCCACCAATTGTAGTTGTGTGGATGTATGTGCCTGTAAGAGAAGAATCAAGAGTAGACTTGTTTACTTCAATCCAACCAAGGGCACCACCATCAGAAGCACGTGTGAGGTCACTCATGCTTACAAGGTTTTCACCGTACATTGTTGTAGCGTAGTAGTAAACTGTGTAGTTATTGCCTTCGCCTTCGTAGCTGTCGTAAGCATAAACTGCGTTTTCAGTTTCAATTGTTTCCTCGGGTACAAAGTTAAACTTATCTGTACCTGCAGGAAGTGTTAATGTAGCAGAGTCAAGCACTGTGCCGTCAACCACGTCAACATATGTCTTTGTAACTGTTGCTGTGCCTTCACTGTCGGGCTCTTCCACTTCGCCCTTAGCTTCTGCAACAGCCTTGATTTCGTCGTGATTAAGTACTCTGTCAAATACATAAACGTTATCAGCTAAGCCATCAAAGCCGCCTACTTCTACGTTTTCAAGCTTTAAGCCTTCAGCCTCTAGCTTGTAGTCAACCAGACCGTCACGGTAAAGTGTCAGATATGTACCGTCGTAAGTAATTGTGTGAGTAATATAACCATGGTAGTCTTCAACCATATATTCTCCGCCTGTCTGACCCTGAAGCTCTCTCCAGCAATCAGATGAGCCGTAAACATTACTTGTAACGTAATCTTCACCATCAACTGTCAATACAACTCTTGCTCTTTCCTTTTCTGTTTCGTTGTTATCGCCGTAAACTGTGTTAAGGCTTTCAACACTTAATTCTACGCCGCCCAGATCAAGGAGCTTACCTTCGTAGTCGCCTTCAAGGTAAATATCAGCAGAAACTGTGAAGTTACCGTTTTCAGCTGCTTCTACAATATTGGCTGTTTCCTTTGTTGCACGGAAGCTGCCGTCGATAGAAGCATAGTCTTCACTTGCAACTGCATCGTCAAGGTCAACATCCTTTGTGGGAAGAGGCTTTTCTGCCATAACGCTTGTGCAGTAGCCCAAGGGGTTATGGTTCTTACGTACAATCCAGTCGTAGTAATCGCCATACAACCATGCAAGACGGATTTCGTCATCAGGATCGTTGCCGATTATGTAAGGACGAACGTTGTTCTTCATAGAGTTCTTTGTAATCTGCTCTGTTGCGATAACTTCTGTGCCGTCGTTGCTCACTGTGAACTTAACAATTTCGTAAATCTTGCCGAATGCGCCTTCAACGGGTACAGAGCCATACATAACATTTGTGTCTGCAGGGTCGATTGCCATACCGCCACTGTAGCACATTTCAAAGCCGGGTGTCTGGTGGAAGTGACCGCCTGCATTGGAAAGGAAGGTCTTAACCCATGCTGTTCCGTTCCACTTTACATAGTAGTAATCGTGGCTTGTCTTGCCGCCATTGATACGTACATTTGCAATAACGGGGTAACCGTTTTCATCAACAGCTACCTGCCAGAGCCAGTTACGTACACCATCTGTCTGGTCAACTATATGAGACTGATTGCTGTGGTCAACTGCAAGAGGACCATTTGCAATTGTGCTCATCTGATTGCCGTTAACGTCGTGCATTGTCATTGTATCGATGTTAATGTAGTTAAAGTAGAGCCAGTTGGGGTTTGTGTTGTCGGGGTGTGTGCCTGTGTAGGATATTAAAATCTTATCCTTGCCGTTAGATGCATATTTTGCATAGGGACGCACATTGCTGCCCGCATTGGTGCTTCTTACTAACTGATAAGGGCCGTATACAAATTCTGTATCGCCGTTTTCATCGGGCATGGAAAGCTTTGCTATTGTGGGGTGCCATTCAATACCTCTCCAGCAAAGATAAATGTGGTCGGGGTCATCGGAAAGAATAAAGGGAGAAGGATATGTTGTTGCTGCTTCTGTATCCAGTCTCTTTTCTTCGCCGAGTGTTGTTAAGTCGCCGGGCTCCTTGGTTACTCTGTACCAGAAGCAGGCTTCGTCTGTGTGACGGGAATAGAACACAATAATTCTTTCGTCGGGAAGAACTAAGAATGTGGGGTTATTGTGGTCATCGGGCTGAATGTTTGTACGGATTAATACCTCATTAACTTCGTCAGTTAAGTTATTAACCTGTGTAGCCTTGATGTTACCGTGGATATCGATATAACCCATAATTGTAAAGTCGAGAGTGCCTTCCTCGTTAGCATAAGAGATTGCTCTGGGGTCAGCGAACCAGCACCATGCACCCTCGTCGTCCACTTCGTAGCCGGAGAAGGTCTGTGTTTCGTCGTACTTATTATAAACAAGCACAATTTCGCTACTGCCGTCTTCCTTTGCCACAACGGAAAGTGTGGAGTCGTCCTTGGAATATGTATAGATAACATCGTCTATAACAGCGGAAAATGCAGGTGTGCCTGTGTATTCATATGTACTGCCTGCAATAATGTTGCTTACTGTAGTTGTGGTGGAAGAAACCTCTTCTTCGCCGTTCATATAAACAGTTTTAACTGTAACATCGGTTACCTTACCCTCTTCAATTGAAAGTGTGGGAGGTGTTGAGGTATTTGTGTCGTAAATACGGATACCGCCTAAGGTACAAGCTAAGCGGAAGGTTACTTCGCTTTTGCCTTCCTCTGCCATGCGGCAAACATATTCTGTGAGCTTCTGGCTTGAAAGTGTAACTGTTTCATCAGATGCACTTTCACCTGTCTGGTTACCTGTCTTAAGTGCATCCATGAGGCCTAAAAGCTCAAGGCTTGTAAGACCTGAATTAGAGCCCGATACACCGAAGATAGATGTGGAGGAAGATGTTGACCAGCTGCCGTCCACACTGTTGCCGTAAACAGAAAGGCGTACGCCTGCTGTTGTCTGCTTAACGTTCTTGACCTTCACAGAAAGTGTAACCTTAGCTGTGTTGTCGGGGTCAAAGTCTGCAGGAATCTGAAATGCGATAACTGCATTTCTTGCGCTACCAAAGCCTGTACCACTGAGGGAGCCTTGGGTTGTTACTGTTCCGTCGGTGTCGGTAAAGCTGGTTGCACCTGTCCAGCCTGTTGCACCCGCGGAAACCAATACGTTGTCTCCATCGGTAGCCTTCCATTCGTTACCGTTAGAGTTGAAGTATGCTGTTCTTACTGCATTGATTGTGGTATCTGCCGCAAAGCTTACTGCGGGCACAAATGCCATAACCATACATAAAGCCAGCACCATTGCCAAAACTTTTTTCATAGTTTTGCCTCCTTTAAAAAATTTTATATAATTACATTATATTTACATTTACAAACCACTTTAATTATGCTATAATACAAGAAAAATTGCAAGGGGGTATGGCTGTGAAGGACATTATTTCAAAAGAAAAAATCTTAAAACAGCTTTGCACTGATAATATCCCCGTTTATGTGTTTGATGAGCTTGACTCCACAAACCGTTTTGCAAAGGCACTGACCGATGATATTGCGTTGGTTGTTGCAAACAGCCAATCGTCAGGTCGGGGACGGCTTAACCGTTCCTTTTATTCGCCTAAAGATGCGGGAATATATATGTCACTTAAAATTAAAGTGTCCGATTTGTATCAAAATGTTCCCTTTATTACCACCCTTTGTGCAGTTGCTGTTCACAAAGCAATAGATAAGCTTTATAATATCGATTGCGGTATTAAATGGGTAAATGACATTTATATAGGTAACAAAAAGGTATCGGGTATACTTTGCGAAGTCTGTGACGATTACCATGTGGTTATAGGTATCGGCATCAATTTTTATCCGTCCTCGTTGCCTGAGGATATAAGAGATATTGCAACACATCTGACGGATTATCCTTCTACGGTTACACGTTGTGAACTCATAGCGGCAATATTTGAAAATATTTACGCCTTAATCCAAAGCCTGCCCGATACAAGCTTTATGGATTATTACAAATCTCACTCCTGCGTTTTAGGCAAGAAGGTTTTATGTATTCAAGGCGACAGTTCTTTTTTTGCAGTTGCAACCGACATCGACTCTTCAGGTGGGCTTATAGTCAAAACACCTGACGGACTTAAAACCCTTTCAACAGGCGAAGTCACCCTCCGCATTACGGATTAATGTCAAAATCCAGAGGGTCAAACATTGATGTGTCGAACCGTCTTGGTCTCGGTGGTCGTTTTGAAAAAGGGTCGAAGGAATATTTTTTGCACACATCCGAGGGCTTAACCTTACCCTTCTTTGTGCAGTTGAAATAGTCCCCCTCACTTTCGCCACGAAAGATGCACATGCTGCAGCTTGCATTTTCGCTTATTTTTTTCATTGCAAGTCATTCCTTAAATAAGTTTATATTTTTATTATACTATAGATTTTTACAATAAACAAGTATTTTATTACAGGAGGTTTTTCCTATGACAAAACTCATACACAACGGCGTTTATCTGAAAAACGGCAGAGAGCTTGTTGAGGGCGGCGCAAATCTTCCCGAGCCCCAAGAAGCCCGTGAAAACACCATGGCGTACAATATAATGCGTGCTCATTGTGTAACAGATAACAAAACAAAAATGAACATTAAGTTCGATTCTCTTATTTCTCACGACATTACATATGTCGGCATTATCCAGACAGCGCGCGGCAGCGGTCTTAAAGAATTCCCCGTGCCTTATGCACTTACAAACTGCCACAACTCTCTTTGCGCTGTAGGCGGTACAATAAACGAAGACGACCACGTGTTTGGTCTCAGCGCCGCTAAAAAGTACGGCGGTATATACGTTCCTGCAAACCAGGCGGTTATTCACCAGTATGCACGCGAAATGATGGCAAAGTGCGGCGGCATGATTCTTGGCTCCGACTCTCACACACGCTACGGTGCACTGGGTACAATGGCTATCGGTGAGGGTGGTCCCGAGCTTGTTAAGCAGCTTCTTCGTAACACCTACGACGTTCCCAATCCCGAGGTTGTGCTTGTTTACCTTACAGGCACACCCAAGAAGGGTGTTGGCCCTCACGACGTGGCATTGGAATTAGTAAAGCAAACCTTCAAGAACGGCTTTGTAAAGAACAGCGTGCTCGAGTTCTGCGGTGACGGTATAGCAAACCTTTCTATGGACTTCAGAATAGGCATCGACGTTATGACAACCGAAACAACCTGTCTTTCCTCTATCTGGGAAACAGACGAAAAGGTTGAAGCCTTTTACGAAAACCACGGCAGAAAGGATGCCTACAAGAAAATGGCACCCGGAAGTATAGCATATTACGACAGAGCTGTTGTTATTGACCTTAGCGAAATTGAATGTATGATTGCTCTGCCCTTCCACCCCTCCGAGGCATATTCCATTAAGGAATTTAACGAAAATGCAGCCGACATTCTCCGCGGTGTTGAACTGCGTGCCGAAGAGCAGTTTGGTAAAAAGGCTCAGCTTCATTTAACAGAAAAGCTTACAAATGGTCGCTTTATGGTTGACCAGGGCGTTATTGCAGGCTGCTCAGGCGGTATGTTTGACAACATTATGGAGGCTGCCGCAATCTTAGATGGCGGCGACATCGGAAACGGCTACTTCTCGCTTTCCGTTTACCCCTCCTCTGTGCCCATTAACCTTGCACTTATCCGTAACGGTGCACAGGCAAAATTACTTGAAGCAGGCGCACTCTTCAAGCCTTGCTTCTGCGGTCCCTGCTTCGGTGCAGGCGACGTGCCCAGTAACAACGGCTTCTCCGTCCGTCACACAACACGTAACTTCCCCAACCGTGAAGGCAGTAAGCCCGGTGAAGGTCAGCTTAGTGGCGTAGCACTTATGGATGCTCGTTCTATTGCCGCAACAGCTAAAAATGGCGGTGTTCTTACGGCTGCAAGCGATATTGAATATGACTACACACCTTCTGAATACACCTTCGACAAGGGCGTTTATGAAAAGAGAGTATATCAGGGCTTTGGCAAGGCTCAGCCCGATAGCGAATTAAAGCTTGGCCCCAACATTACCGACTGGCCTAAGATGAATGCTTTAACCGATAACTTACTTGTTAAAATGGCTGCAGTTATCCATGACGATGTAACAACAACAGACGAGCTTATTCCCTCGGGTGAAACCTCCAGTTATCGCTCTAACCCCTTGCGTCTTGCAGAATTTGCTCTTTCCCGTCGTGAGCCTGAATACGTTAACCGCTCAAAGGCAGTAGCTACCACAGAAAAGGAACGCCTTAACGGCAACAACCCCGAAGAAATTCTTTCTGTTCTCTCCCGTGTAACAGATAACGCAGAAGAAGCTATTAAAAACACACAGTTCGGCTCTGCTATTTATGCTACCAAGCCCGGTGACGGCTCTGCCCGTGAGCAGGCTGCAAGCTGTCAGAAGGTTTTAGGCGGCTTTGCAAACATTTGTAAGGAATTTGCCACAAAGCGCTACAGAAGTAACTGCATTAACTGGGGCATTCTCCCCTTTACAACAGACGACGAATTTAACTACGATGTAGCAGATTATGTTTTTGTAGAAGGTATCCGCGAAAAAATTGCAAATGGTGTTGAAGAAATCCCCGCAAAGGTTATAACAAAGGATAGCGTAAAAGACATTACCCTTTACGTTAAGGGCCTTACAGAAGACGAAAAGGATATTATTCTTAAGGGCTGTTTAATGAATTACTACGCCGCAAAAATGCAATAAATTGCATTTTAATGCAGAGTGCAAAGTGCAGAGTGCAGAGTTGATAATGTAGAATTCCGTACACGGATTTTCACATCATTCTGCGTTCTGCATTCCGAATTCTGCACTCAAAATTCAACTTAACTGAATCGGAAAGGAAGCTTAAAATGAGCAAAATTATTATGAAAAACCCCATCGTCGAAATGGACGGCGATGAAATGACCAGAATTCTCTGGAAAATGATAAAGGACGAGCTTTTAGAGCCCTTTGTTGAACTAAACTGCGAATATTATGACCTTGGTCTTCCCCACCGTGACGAAACAGGCGACAAGGTTACATTCCTGGCAGGCGAAGCTATAAAGAAGCACCACGTTGGTGTAAAGTGTGCCACAATCACACCTAATGCACAGCGTGTTGAAGAATACAAGCTTCACGAAATGTGGAAGAGCCCCAACGGCACAATCCGTGCAATATTGGACGGCACCGTTTTCCGTGCTCCCATCCTGGTTAAGAACGTTTCTCCTGCAGTTAAAAACTGGAAGGCTCCCATTACAATTGCCCGTCACGCTTACGGCGACGTTTACAAGGGTACAGAATACCGTGTACCGAGTGAGGGTAAGGCTGAGCTTGTTTTCGCAACAAATGAGGGCGAAATCTTCCGCGAAACAATTTACGACTTTGAATGCCCCGGTGTTCTCCAAGGATTATACAACAAGGATTCTTCCATTGTTTCCTTTGCAAAGAGTTGTTTTGAATATGCCCTTTCCACCAAGCAGGACTTGTGGTTTTCTACAAAGGACACAATCAGCAAAAAGTACGACCAGACCTTTAAATTAATTTTCCAGGATATTTTTGAAAAAGAATACAAGGAAAAGTTCGATAAGGCAGGCATTGAATACTTCTACACACTTATTGACGACGCTGTTGCACGTGTTATCAGAAGTGAAGGCGGCTTTATCTGGGCATGTAAAAACTACGACGGCGACGTTATGAGCGACATGGTTTCCACAGCCTTTGGTTCTCTTGCCATGATGACAAGTGTGCTTGTTTCTCCCGATGGCAACTTTGAATACGAAGCGGCTCACGGCACAGTTACACGCCACTACTACCGCTACCTTAAGGGCGAAGAAACAAGTACAAACCCCATTGCAACAATTTTTGCATGGACAGGCGCGCTCCGTAAGCGCGGTGAACTGGACAACACACCCGAGCTTGTAGCTTTTGCCGACAAGCTGGAGAAGGCTTGTATCGAAACTATCGAAAGCGGCATTGTTACAAAGGACTTAGCCCTTCTTGCTGAAGGCGAAACAACCTCTGTTAACTCCGCCGACTTCTTAAAGGCAATAAGAAAAAACTTGGAAAAAAGTCTTTGAAACACTAAACCCTGTCAGGCTTCGGCTTAACAGGGTTTTCCATTTGTCATCAATTGACAAACCCACATGCAGATGATATTATTTTAGTATCACCATTATTATTGAAAGGATGATACTAATGAAAAAAGCAGCCCTGCTACTTGTAAGTATGATTCTTACACTTTGCAGCTTCGGCATCATATCTTCAGCAATTCCTCAAACAGTCGCTTCATTATATCCTGATTCAGACATTCCGGACTACAACTCCGTAAATAATAATTTTTACGAATCGGAGCGGTATGTACGCAACATAGACGAAGGAAAATGTTATATCCATACCTATGTAGAAGCTGAATTTAATCGGTATATATCATACTTGACCGAATGCGGTTGGAAATATGTAAAAGAGCATGAAAATGGAATGGTCATATACGCAAAAGGCAATGCGGCAGTTTTCTACAAAGTGTACCAAGACAATGTATACATCTACGTATGTGATGATTACGCATACATCAGTGACATTGACCTTCCCGAAACAGGTAGTGTAACACTTTACAGCCCCGATTCAACCATCATTGTTTCAAGCACAACAGCTCGCAGTTATATCAGTGCCGGCTGGAGTCTGGTTCCTTACGTAACAGTTTGGAATGCTAAAGGTGAAGTAATGCACATCCTTTCTTCAGACGTAGACCGCTACGCACAATATGGCTGGAGCGCAAATATAAACGATGTGAAGACAACACTTTATTCTTCCGACGGCAGAACTCTTTCAGTTTTCAATTCCGAGGTTGAAAGCTACGTGGCTGTAGGTTGGTATAAAGATAAATATACCACTATTTATACTACCGATGGCAGATCTGAAACTGTTCCCACAGGCGAATTAAACAGCTATTTAAACGCCGGATGGTACCCTTATCCGGTTACCATACTCTATTCTAAGTACGGAGACACAAAAATTGTGCCCACTGCTGAGGCGAGACATTATCTGCCCTATGGCTGGTGTACTGACAAAAGCCAAGTATATACAACCCTTTATTCTTCAGACGGACGAACAATAGAGGTTCTTAACACTCAGGTGAATTCCTATATTGCTTATGGTTGGAGCACAACTAAACACGAAACAGTTACTTCTTCCTATCTTCCTGTTACATTTACGCAGGGAGGCAAAACCATGACACTAACAGATTTCAATGTTTCTAACGTCCGATACTACACCTCCGATAAGAAGACCATAGGCTTTGACGTTTTTGTCAACTATGACGGCCCCCGCATTTCCATGAATGTTAATTGTTATGATGATGCATCGACACTTATATCTACCATAGAAAGGGTTGATTTTTACTCAGGTCGTAGCATCGCATTAATTTTCCCCTTTAATGCTGCTTACTTCCAAATTGTTCCCTGCAGCACTGCTCACAATTCTGTTGTATCCGGCTCATATACATATGCAAATCCGGTCACCGTATACGCTATGGATGGTCGTTCCAAAACCATTTTCGACCTGCAGGTTCCTTATTACCGTGACAATTTCTGGTACGAAGCCGAAACTCTCTATTCTATTGATGGGCGAACAATAACAGTTCCGCCCTATGAGGCTGAAGCCTATATGGCTGTAGGTTGGTACACTTACGACGGCTATCAATATGCACAGATGGAGCAATATGTTCAAAGACTTTTCAATTCAAAAGCGTTTGCTGACGCATACATATATGTAACAAACTGCGAAGCGAACTTTAAAGGTACAGAATACGAATATTCTGCCGCAGCGTTAAAATCAAAAGCAATGGATGAGTGGAGAAAATACATCAACTGCCCCATTGCGTACATAAGCAATTATGTCAACAACTATTACGGTGCACCCTCAGCCCGTATAACGCTGCGTAATCTGTCCTATAAAGAGGTTGAAACTATTAGAATAAAGTTCACATGCTATAACGCTTTCGGTGAAGTTATAAAAACTTACAATCCGTATACTTTTTCAAATGCACAGCTTTCACCCGGCGAAGAAAGAATGTATAATCTTCCTTTTTATGGACACGATTATGCCTATAGCATAGGTAATGTCGAAATTGTCGAGGTTGCCTACACCGACGGTACCAAGTGGAAAAAATAATATATTTGTATCAAACAAAAAACGCTCTTATCGGGCGTTTTTTTGTTGTATTGACAAAATCAGTCAAATATGTTATCATCTATTTATGACAAAAGCAGTATCAAAAAGAACGGTTAAATCAACCCTATGTGGAGGAATATTTATGAAAAAAATATATCTTGCAGGCGGATGCTTCTGGGGCTTACAGAAATATATGGACCAGTTCAAGGGCATTATGGAAACAACCGTAGGCTACGCCAACGGCAAAACCGAAAACCCCACGTATGAAGATGTTAAAAGCCAGCAAAGCGACCACAGCGAAACTGTAGAGGTTGTGTATGACGAAAGCGTTATTTCGCTTAAAACAATTCTGGAAAAATATTATGTGGTTATTGACCCCACAAGCCTCAACAAGCAGGGCGAGGACGAAGGCAGAAGCTACCGCACAGGCATCTATTACACCGATGAAGCTGACCTTACAACAATAAACGAGGTTACCGAAGGCGTTCAGGCAAAGAACGAACAGAAGGTTGTGGTGGAAATTGAGCCTTTAAAGAACTTCTACCCCGCTGAAGAGTATCACCAGAAATATTTAGAAAAGAATCCTCAGGGCTATTGCCACATCGGCGGATGCTTTTTCGGCTAAGAACAAAGTGTCTCCGACTTATTGCACCCTGACAGTTTGCAGAATACCTAAAAGAGTTGTTAGCAATTCATGAAAGAAGCCGTTTACGGCTTCTTTTTTTACCAATTTTGGTATAATGTCGACATTTTTCTTATACCGATTGACAATAATATTTTTTGATGATATGCTTTTAGTAAGAAATTTACAAAAGGAAGGTTGTTAAAAATGAAAAACGCAAAACGAATTATTTCCATGCTCGTTGTATGCATACTGACGCTTACTTCATTGGGTGTATACGCATCTGAAGCTGAAGCTGTTCCCATTTATGCTCCCGATGGCCGCTGCGTGTGGGTTTGGGACTATGAGGTTCCCACCTACGTTAGTGTTGGTTGGTACGAAGCAGTAACTCTGTTCGACATTACAGGCGAACGCTCAATTACTGTTTCTCCCTTTGAGGTTGATGCTTATCTGAATGTTGGTTGGTACACATACGAAGGCTTGCTTTACCAGACGCTTGTTTCCTTGTGTGAAGAAAACTTTCAGACATATGGCTTCGAAGAAGCAATCGCAACCGTTGACCAGTATGAAGACATTTTCGATGGCACCGGCTACGAATACTCGGTTGACCTTATCCGTGCAAAATATATGGATGGCTGGAGAAACAGCACAAAGTGCCCTGTAGGCATTGCTGATTACTCCGTTCAGGTAACTGACGATGTTCGTAATGCTGCTGTAGGCTTCAGAAATATTTCCTACAAAACAATAGACTGTATTGAATTTACCGCATCCTGCTATGATGCTAACGGCAGGTATCTCGGCAGCTCTGAGTATGACTATTTTACAGCAGACTATGCCGACCTCGACTCAGGTTGCTATGCACAGTATTACTGGAACCTTGACGTATACACAGGCACACGCCGTGCAGCAAGCTTCGGTAACATCAGAATTACAAAGGTAGTCTACTCCGACGGAACCTCTTGGTCAAGATAAAAAAGTGTTTTAACACTTCAACCCCCTCTTCCGTTTGCGGTGCCCTGTATCAACTTCGCTAATCCGCTCGTTGATGACAGACCGCGGCACAGCTCTGCGCATTCGCTCAATCATCCACCGGATGCGCTCATGCTC
>JAFQLL010000079.1 GCA_017414645.1 Clostridia bacterium
GCATTTCTTTTGATATAACAAAGCTATTGTACGCCTCATCAAAATTAAAGTTTTCAACAGTTAAGGCCTTTCCGTGATGAGTTAAAACCTCGCCGCCTGCTGCTACAACCCTTTTGGCAACCTGTTTTCGGCTTTCCGTGCCGTTTAAGGCAGCTTGTCTGAGGTTTTCGGGCGGCACTGCAAGGCAAAGGGGTAAACCACGTTCAATGAACATGTCGGCATAGGTGCTTACACAATCCTTTAAATCGTCCACAACAAAAATTACGTATGCCTTGTCGCTCTGTTGCAATGTAGGTCTGTTTCTGCGATATAATCTGTAGTGTGCATCCAGCTGGGTTTTTAGCTGTGCTTTTGTTGCTTCAAGGTCTTTTTGGGCAATGTTGCTCATTGACATTACAACCTTTTTCTGCAAGGTAAAAGGCTGCGAATTGTAATATGTGAGATACATTTTTTTGCCGCCTGCAGGAATTTCGAACTCAATTTCCGCCACACCGCTTTCGCTGTTTTTTGTCCAGATGACATTGTCGTTTTCGTCACAAATGACAATAGGCGCAAGGGTAGCAATTGCGATGCCTGTAGAATGGCTCTGAATGCGCAAGGTCATTGAAAGCTTTGTTTTCCACACTTCGCCCTCGTTAACCTCAATGGGAGCATCCTTGGGGGTATAGCTCATGTATTGGCTCATGATTTTTCCCCATATGTACTCGTCGTCGCTTTTGGGTGTGTACAAGGTGCCATCGTAATTATAGCCCGAGCCACCTGCCCATTCGCACACAATATCTTCCCAAACTTCGGCATCTGCCTTTGCCGCTTCAACCTCTGCAATTTTTTTCTCGTTTGAAGCTGCTTTTTCTTGAATTTTGTCAATGCCCAGATCGGGAAGCAATTCTTCTTTGATTTTATAAATTTCTTCTGTTGTTTCAGGCTGTTCTTCACCATATTCCACCCATTGAGTTAAAAGCCCATGCTCTGTGTAGTCGTAGAGCATGTGGTTTATACGATTATTGTTGAATATAAGGTGTGTTGCACCTTCGGGTGCTTCTACATAAGCGAGCCCTTTGTCGTATTCTTCAGCAGGAAGAAAGCAATAGCCTGTGGAAGAAGAAATGTAGGTTAATGCTTCCAGGCTTGCTTCTGTACCACTTGCCCACATGACATTAATCCCCGCGTATTCGCTGCCCGAGGCTTTAATTCCCTTGTATTTATGCCCGGGGGTTACGGGGATAATGACATATGATTTTGCGTCGCCCGAGGACACATACCAATTGTTTGAGGTTGTTGACCACGCCGCCGATTTTCCCTCAACTATTTCTTCAGGGTTTAAAAGGTTTGGTGATGCCTCTTTGGCAGGAATAACAATGGTTTCTGTGTTAAAAAGCTCGTCCTTCAAAAGGTTGTCTTGTATAAGCTCTATTACCTCATCGCTGAGCTTTTCTTTACCTATGCTTTTGTCGGGAATGAAGCCTAAGGAGTTGAGCCAGTCCTCCTCTGTGCCCTCATAGCCATGCCGCAGGGCTATTTCATAGGCACTTTCGCCGTGAAAAGGTGTTTCAATATATCCTTTTATTTCACTCAAAATTATGTACCGCCTTTCTTAAAATGAATTTTCCTTCTGCTACTGTGCGTCGCTCGTTGGTGCCTTTTTCCAAGGTAATGTCGTACACATATTCGCCCGAGGGGATTTTTTCTGTGTCCTGCTTTTCAAACACTATTACCTCGCCCCTTTTTTCCAGCACAACATTGCAGAAGCTTTCCTTTTTCTTTTTGACAGCAAAGGTTATTTTGTCGCCGTCTGCAACAATGTATTCGCTGCCGTCACCGTTAGACAGCTTAACGGTAAAAAACCCGCTGTCGCCTTTTGTCATGGTTATGTTATTATCTTCAACCAAAAACACTTTACCACCTCCATTGACACAATATCACACCATGCTGTGGCATTTCGTCCCAAAGAAAAAAGGTGTTGCATTAAGCAACACCCTGTTACATATATTTATATTTATTTTTTAAGGCTATGAAGAACACAATTGCTACAGCCACGCTTGCAAGCTCGGTCATGGGGCTTGAAAACCAAATGCCGTCCAGCCCCCACAAGATGGGAAGCATTAAGACAAATACAACCTGAAAGACAACCGTTCGCATAACGCTCAATATTGCCGATACAACGCCGTTGTTAAGTGCAGTAAAGAAGCTGGATGCAAAAATGTTTACACCACAGGTGAAAAATGCCACTGAAAAGAGCTTAAAGCCACGTACTGTCATTGTGTAAAGACCCTCATCGTAGCCCACAAAAACCTTTGACAAAGGCTCTGAAAGCAAAAACGATGCAATTGTCATGGCTACGCCCGTCGCCAGCATAAGGTAAATGCTTTTTTTGAAAACACCCTTCAACTCCCTTTCGTTGCCTGCGCCGTAGTTATAGCTCACAATGGGCGCTGCGCCTATTGCATAGCCAATAAAAATTGACACAAAAATGAACTGCAGATACATAATAACACCATATGCTGCAACGCCGTCATTGCCTGCAACCTCTATGAGCTTGAAGTTGTAAAGCATGCTCACAACGCTCATGGAAATGTTACCTAAAAGCTCGCTCATGCCGTTTGAACAGGTTTTTAAAAGCACCTTGGGGTACATTTTTGTTTTTGTTAGCTTAAGTGCACTTTTGTTTGGAAATGCAAAATACAAAAAGGGTACAAGACCACCTACCGTCTGGCTTATTGCAGTAGCTACAGCCGCACCCACAAGCCCAAAGGAAAAAACGCCCACAAGCACATAGTCCAGCAGAATGTTTGTAAGCCCTGCCAGAACAGTTACCAAAAGCCCAAGCTGAGGCTTTTCGGCACTTACAAAGAAGCTTTGGAAAATGTTCTGCAGCATAAAAAACGGAAGTGCACCAAGGATTATTCTACCGTAGATTACGCAGTAATCTACCATAATACCCTCAGCACCTAAAAGCTGTGCCATAGGGCGCAGCAGCAGAATGCCGATAATTGCAATTACTGCACCAAAGGCAATGGCTGCATAAACAAGAAAGGAAAAATATTTATTGGCTAAGCTCTTTTCGCCCTCGCCAAGTGTTTTGGCAACAATTGCCGTGCCGCCTGTGCCTATCATGAAGCCCACAGCACCCAACACCATTATGAAGGGGAATATGAGATTAACTGCCGTGAACGCCTCCTTGCCTGCAAAGTTCGACACAAAGAGCCCGTCCACAACGCCGTATATTGATGTAAACACCATCATTACAATGCTGGGGAAAACGAATTTTAAAAGCCTTCGCAGGGTAAAATGGTCCGATAATTTAATAGTCATAGATTTCTCCTATCACTTTTCCTATATTTCGCACAGTATCGCTTGCAGTCATGCTGACAGCGTTTGTTTCCTTTTGTGCCATTTCCCCTGCAACAGCACCGATGTATGCGCCCATGCTCACTGCCTTTATGTCAAGAGGCAAATAGCCACCAATACCGCAGAGAATGCCGCTAAGCACGTCGCCGCTGCCTGCAGTTGCCATGCCCGGGGCTCCACGGTTAATAAAGTAAACACTTTTGCCGTCAGTAACAGAGGTGGCCGTGCCCTTTAAAAGCACAATAACGCCGTATTCAAGGGCAAATGTTCTTGCTCTTTGAAAATCAGCCTCGTTCATATCACAGCCTGCAAGGCGTGAAAACTCCTTAACATGAGGGGTTAAGCACACATTGCACTTTGTAGTTTTTAAAATACTTAAATCCATTGCAGAAAGGTTATTTAAAGCATCCGCATCAATTACAAGGTTTATTTCGTAGTTATTGAGTATGTAGGAAAGAATTTTATCATGCTCTTCCCCTTTTCCCCAACCCATGCCGATGGCAAGGCATTTCACATTTGTTAATGCCTCGTCAATTTTTTCTTTATTAAAGCCATTTGGCATTTTAAAAAGGGTAGATTCCAAAAGATACGGCGCAACAGAGGGTGCAATGAGCTCATTTACAATAAGCTTGTTAACGCCACAGCCTGCCTTAAGAGAGGACAAGCTTAAATTGGCAAGCTTTACTGCACCTGAATATTCCTCACATCCGCCCCAGATGGCGGTGTAGCCGTAGGTGCCCTTGTGGCTGTGGTTTTTCCTTTTGGGAATTAAGCCTATAAAATCCTCTTTATCCAAAAGGTAATAGCTTTCACCTATGATGTCGATACCTATGGGGCAGTTAACAAGCTTTTTTATTTTGTCCTTAGCCTCATTTAAAATGAGCCCTGTTTTCAAAGTGCCTATGGACACGGTAAGGTCGCTTACAACGCTGTAGCCAAACCCTGTATCACCGTTTAAGCCTGAGGGAATGTCGCAGCTTATAACATACTTTCCGCTTTGGTTTATTTTGTCAATCACAATTTTTGCAAGGCCTTCTGCCTCGCCACGAAAGCCTGTGCCGAAGATGCAGTCAACAATTGTGTCGTATCGGGAAAAATCGGTGTTTTCATCCATAAAGGAATATGTAACACCCATTTTTATGCATTCATCAAAATAATGCCTTCCGTCGGGGGAGAATTTGTCGCACAGTAAATAAAGGTGACAGCTGTCCTTAAGAAGTGTGGCAAGCACATAGCCGTCCCCTGCATTGTTGCCCGTGCCGCAACAAATGGCAGTTTTGCCCTGCCAATGGTGGGCATTATAAATTGCCTCGCCTGCTCTTTTCATAAGCTCAAGTGAGGGTGTTTTTGTTTTTATTGTGGCCTCATCGCTTTCGCGCATTGTTTTAACCGAAACAACCTGCTGCATAAACATCACCTGAAACTAATTGTAGCATTATATGCACAAAAAAACAAGAGCCCGAAGGCTCTTGTTTTTTGCTTTGTAAAATTATTCAACTATAATCCACTGACCGTTAATATTCTTAACTGTAAGGTATACAGGGTCGGCTTCAATTAAGGGAAGAGCATCGGTGTTTTCGGCAATAATGTCACACAGATATTCAATCATGGCAATGCCAACATCAACACCCAAAGCTGTCTGTTCTGCTTCGCTCATTGTTGCGATAGCATCGAGGGAATAACCCTTTTCCGCCATTACTTCGAACATAAGAGCCATCATTGCTTCTTCGTCCACTACTTCTTCTGCGTTTAGCTGTTCAAGGTCGGGAATCCCCGTAACAACCTCTACAAGAGCTGTGCTGTCGTCAACCATAGTTGTGCCCTTAATTTCAAGAGTCATAATGCCAAGCATGGTTTTTACAAGCTTTACTGTAACACTCTGCATTTTTTCAGCCTGCTCGGGTGTAAACTGGCTCATGTCCATGTCTGCGCCAAGCCCTTCTGCAACCATTTCTTCAAGGTCTGTGAGACCTTCAATTTCAGCGCCTTCAGCAAGGTATGCCTTCATACCTTCAAAGTCGCCTGCTTTAAGGCAAGCCCACATTGCAAGAACTGCCGCTTCGGGTGTTCCTTCAGAAACTTCAATTTCAACGTCTTCACCCTGTTCAACAGTAGCTGTTGTGATGATAACTGTGCGTGTTGCGTTGTCCCATTCGACCTTGCAGCCAAAGGCTTCTGCAACGGCACGTACAGGCACCATTGTTCTGCCGTTCATAATCTGCGCAGGAACGTCGATTGCTTTGGGAGTGCCGTCAACCATCATTTCCTTAGAATCGATTGCAACAACAACTACCAGATCACCCTTTTCGCTTATGGCAGCTCTCTTTTCGTTGTTCCATTCAACAGTTGCGCCAAGTGCTTCGAACACACTTCTTAAGGGCACAAGTGTTCTGCCTTCAACAATAACAGGTGTCTGACCGTAGGATGCACAGTCAACATATTTACCGTCAACCATAATTGTGATAATGTCCTTTGTCTGCATCTGGGATGCTGCTACTGCTTCGTTTGCAGACACGCTTACTGCACAAAGAGAAAGCACCATGCACAACAAAAGAACCAAGCTTACTAATTTTTTCATGAAAAATTCCTCCTAAGTGGTGTTTTTTGTTATTATATCATAGCAGCTTTTTCATTTCAACATCATTTCGCGCCTAAATCCTTAGTTGCAGGGTTGTCGATGAGCTCGCCCTCTTTTGTGAACCTTGAGCCGTGGCAGGGACAGTCCCAGGTGTGTTCATGCTTATTCCATTTTAACGCGCAGCCTAAGTGTGGGCACCGCCGTGTGGTAGGGTTTAAAAGGTTTAAGGTTGTCTCGAAACCATTTACAAAGAGCTGAGGGTGCAGTATTTTCCGCTGTGGGCTGTAAAGCTCACTGTAGTCGTTTTTTATGCCCTGCACCATGTCACAAAGGATTTTTGCAGCAACAAGTGAGTGTGTCATGCCCCACTTATTAAACCCTGTTGCCACATACAAATTCGGTGTGCGGTTTGAATATTTGCCTATATAGGGAATTTTGTCAAGGCTCATGCAGTCCTGGGCTGCCCAGCGGCAATTTTCCTTTGCCAAGGGGTAGTATTCCTCTGCAAGCTTTTTTATGCCCTGCCAGGCTTCGCCCTCCTTCCCTGTGCGGTGCCCTCCGCCACCTATTAAAAGATGGTTTTTATAGCTACTGAGGCTCATGCCCTTCATATCCTCGTCAACATACATGCCATTAAGTGCGGGCACGTTTTCAAATGCGGTTACATAGCTTCGGTGCTGATAAAGCTTTAAAAAATAGGCTCCGTGCTTGTTTAAAAAGGGAAAATGCGTGCACACAATTATTTTTTCGGCTTCAATTGCTCCATGGTCGGTGATTGCCACACCGTTTTCAATTTTCCTTACAAAGGTGTTCTCGCAAATATTCAAGTCCTTTACGATGGCAGAAATGAACTTAAGGGGGTTAAACTGTGCCTGCTGAGTAAATTCTATAGCGCCCTTAATTTCAAAGGGGAGCTCGGTTTTTTCTAAAAAGGAGCACGCGGCGCCAATATCCTCTGCGCACCTTACCTCGCGCTCAATAAGTGCCCTGCTTTTTAGTGAATAGGTATAGGCAGCTTTAATTTCAAAGTCGCATTCAACGTTTTCGCACAGGCTTTTGTATTCTCTGATTGCTTCTTCGTTTGCCCTATAGTACATTTGCGCCTTTTCCTTTCCGTAGGTAAGCACAATATGGGAATAAATGAGCGAATGCAGGCTTGTTATTTTTGCGGTGGTATTTTTTGTTGTGCCATCGGCAACACTTCTTGCCTCAGCTACAATAGCATCTACCCCTGCGTTTTTTAAATAGTAGGCACAAAGTACGCCTGCCATGCCTCCGCCAATTATTAAAACGTCGCACTTTTTATTGCCCTTAAGGCTTTCAAAAGAGGGCAATTGTACACCCTTTGTCCAGATTGATTTTATCATTAAATCACCTCCTTGTTATTATCCCCCGAAAAACTAAAAAGAAACTCGGCTGTGCCGAGTTTCTCAGCCTGTTGATAAACCTGAAATTTCGCACAATCGCGAAGGGCTCGGGGAAGAAGGTTCCCCGAACAAAATAGGAGGGGCTATCGTATTGCCCCTCCGAAAGTGCCGATTTTAGGACTCCCGTCGGGAGTCTTGCACGAGAAATTGGCACTTTGTTCCCTATAAAAACATTGACAAAAAATATTGTCCTCGGCAAGATTTTTTGTCGCGTGTCGACTTTTTCGACACGCTCAGAAACTCGGCTGTGCCGAGTTTCTTCCTTACCTCTTCACTATTCACTATTACTTATTCCTTATGCATTATTTTACAGAATAATGCATATCAGTCCACCCGAGCCTTCGTTAATTATTTTCTGCAGAGTTTCCTGCAATTTAAAGCGTGCCTCCTCGGGCATTTTGTAAAGCTTTGTCTGCAAGCCTTCGTTAACTAAGCTGTAAAGGCTTTTGCCGAAAATGTTACTTTCCCATATTTTACCCGGGTCGCTTTCAAATTCACTAAGAAGGTATTTTATCAATTCCTCGCTTTGCTTTTCGCTGCCTACAATGGGGCTTACCTCGGTTTGTATGTTAGCTTTTATAATGTGCAGACTGGGAGCCGATGCCTTAAGCTTCACGCCGTAGCGACCGCCCTGCTTTATTATTTTGGGCTCTTCCAAGCTCATTTCGCTTACCTCAGGCGGTACAATGCCGTAGCCTGTGTTATTAGCCGCTTCTAAAGCGTACTTTATGCGCTCATATTCCTTTTTAACCTTCGACAAGTCGTGCATTAATTCAATGAGCTTATCTTCGCCTTTAATTTCAAAGCCTGTCATTTCGCCTAAAATTTTGTAGAACAAATCTTTATTTACATCGGCTTTTATGTAAATGCTGCCATCGCCAAGGTTAATTTTTTCGCAGTATACGTTATCAATATATTCGTTTTCTTCCAATAAACTCACAATAAGGGGAGCGCTTTTTACCAAAGCCGCGTCGGCAACGCTTTTTCTTACCGACTCAAAAAGGCTTTCCTTTAAGTAGTGGTCGTTTGAAAGAGCATCTATCCACTGGGGGAAGTCGATACCTATCTGTGTTATGGGGAATTCGAAAAGCACTGCACGCAGAACATTCTCGATACTGTCCTCTTCCATTTCGGCACAGGAAATTGCCACAACAGGGGCGGAGTATTTTTCTTCAAGCTCCTCTTTAAGGCGCAGCACATTTTCGCTTTCAGGGTGACGGCTGTTAAGTAAAATTACAAATGGTTTGCCTATTTCCTTAAGCTCGCGCACAACCCTTTCCTCGGCCTCCACATATTCGTAGCGCTCAATGTCGGCTATGCTTCCGTCGGTTGTTACAACAACGCCTATGGTGCTGTGCTCCTTGATAACCTTCTGTGTGCCGATTTCAGCGGCTTTGTCGAAGGGAATGTCCTCCTCGAACCAGGGTGTTGAAACCATGCGTGCTGCTCCGTCCTCGGTGTGGCCTAAGGCAGAATTTACAACGTAGCCCACGCAGTCGATAAGCCTTACCTTAAAGGAAGCGTTGTCGCCTACCTTAACCTCTACAGCCTCGTTGGGCACAAACTTGGGCTCTGTTGTCATTATGGTTCTGCCGCCTGCGCTCTGGGGCAGCTCATCAACAGCACGCTCTCTTTTATAGCCCTCGTCAATGTTCGGAAGGATGCTTTTGTCCATAAACCGTTTTATAAAGGTGGACTTCCCCGTTCTTACAGGGCCAACAACGCCTATGTAAATGTCTCCGCCGCCACGTGCGGCAATGTCTGTATATATATTCTCCATTAAAAAATCCTCCCGTAAATACATGTTTGCTACATTGTATTTACAGGAGGTTTCTTTTATTCCATAAATTTTTTCAAAACGTTCTGAAACTGTGCTTTTGCCTCTTCGGGAGCAGTAATTTTCATTTTGCCGCCGAAGGTGAAAATCCACGCAAAGAAGGTGGGGCTTAAGTCAACGCTTACGTGCACCTTAAAGTGCTCCTCGTCCACAACCTCGGTGAAAACGTCCTTGCCGAAACGGTCAATAACAGAGTTCATCATGCTGTTTTCGCAAAGTATTTCAACCCTTTTGTTTTCGCCCGAGTACATGGAAAAGAGCTTTCGCGAATATTCGCCCACACTGAAGCGTTCGCCCATTACACTGCAAACGTCGGTACACATTTCGTCAAGTATTTTAATGTCGCTCATTCTGTCAACACGGAAATGTGTAAGGTCAGTGTGCTTGGGGTAATGGGAAATGAGGTAATAGTTTTCGTCGGAAACTGTTAAGCTGTAGGGGCTTACAACGTATTCGTTGCCATTGTTACGGAACTTTCGCTTTTTGTCGGTGCCGTATTCAAAGTAGCGGAAGCTTACCTTCTTCTTTTCGTTTATGGCTTCGCTCAAGGTGTCCACGCTACGGTAAATGTCTTCGTTGGCAGCTTTAATTCTGTCGGCTATGTACACCTGGCGCTGAAGCTTGCCTGCCTCGTGGCGCGAAGCAAGGGATTCTATTTTTTTAATGAGCTTTTCGCTTTTCTTTTCGGTTATGAACTTGGATGCAGACACACAGTCAACAAGCATTTTTAATTCGGGAAGCTCGAAATCACGGGAAACAACATAATAGCCCTTGGGACCCGATAAAATGTCCACGCCGAAAAGCTGCAAGCCTTCAATGTCGGAATAAACGCTTTTTCGCTCTGCTGTAATGCCACAGCTTTTAAGGTAAGCGATAATGTCCTTGGCGGGGGCATGGTGCTCCTCGTCGGTGTTGCGCAAAAGATAATCCATAATGTATACTGCTTTCATTTTCTGGTTGCGCTGTTTTGCCATTTAAATCACCTTTCTTTAGTGCAAATGTTATCAATTATGCAACTGTTGCCAGTCTTTCAAAAGCCTTAATTTCGCGTAGGAGCATCTGCTCAACTGCACCCATGTCGCAAAAGTCCACATTGGGAGTTGAGCAAAGGTGCGGTGTTTTTTCAAAGCAGATGGGTATTGTGTGCAGGCACTTGAATTCGTAATACAAAAGGGCTTCGTCCACAAGCTTTACAAGGTGCTCTTCCTCCTCGGTTAAGGGGTACAAGCCGAATTTTTTATAAATTTCCTTCTGGAAGGCTGCCTCAATTTTCCTGTAATCGGGCAAAAGCTCCTTTAAGGGTGTGGGCACGTCGCAAAGGTACGCCTCGCTTGCGTCGTGCAAAAGTGCGGCAAAGCAAACCCTTTGGGAAAAGCCCCTTGCCTGAGCTTCCTTCATGCAGTTAAGGCTGTGCTGAGCCACAGAATAAAAGTGGCGGAAGTTGCCCGTTGCACGGCAGACCATGCTGAGAGCATGGGCAATGTCTTCGCTGCAGAAGGAATTCATCGAGGGGGAAGCCATGTCAATCATTTTTCCGCTGTTTGTGTAAAAACTCATGCTTCATGGCTCCTTCCCAGCATTGTGCTGCCCGTGTAAATAAGAGCAATTGAAATTACCGACTGGGTAAGAATGCGACTAATGCTTATAATGCCCGAGTCGAAACCGCCTGCTGTTGTCATAGCAAGAATAACACCTGCAAAAACCATAAAACCAAAAATCTTTTTCATTATGAGTACCTCCTTGGTTAAGGCGAGGGGAGTTGAACCCCATATGCCATTTTCTTGTTAAAATTGCGCCTTTTTGGTTTGTCAATTTTGAAAGGCGCCAGCCTATCTGCAATTTCCGCACCAAAAATCCATCAATTTTTCCGGCGAAAAGGGTCGCAGAGTTTTAATCGTGCAAATTTTTTGTCAGAGTGCGCCAAAAACGGAACCTA
>JAFQLL010000080.1 GCA_017414645.1 Clostridia bacterium
GCATTTCTTTTGATATAACAAAGCTATTGTACGCCTCATCAAAATTAAAGTTTTCAACAGTTAAGGCCTTTCCGTGATGAGTTAAAACCTCGCCGCCTGCTGCTACAACCCTTTTGGCAACCTGTTTTCGGCTTTCCGTGCAGTTTAAGGCAGCTTGTCTGAGGTTTTCGGGCGGCACTGCAAGGCAAAGGGGTAAACCACGTTCAATGAACATGTCGGCATAGGTGCTTACACAATCCTTTAAATCGTCCACAACAAAAATTACATATGCCTTGTCGTTCTCATTAAGTATGGGCTTATTTTGTTCATACATTTTGTAGTGCTTTTCCATATCGGCTTTAAGCTGTTCTTTCTTTGTTGCTAAAGCTTCAGCATCCAGATAATTTTCAGTTTTTTCAACTTTTTTCTGCAAGGTAAAAGGCTGGCTGTTACGATATGTAAGATACATTTTTTTACCGCCGGCAGGAATTTTAAACTCAAATTCCTGAACACCGCTTTCGCTCTTCTTTGTCCAGATGACATTATCGTTTTCGTCACAAATAACCACAGGCGCAAGAGTTACAACAGTTTCTGAGGTAGCCTTGCTTTTAATTGCCAATGACAAGGTAAGCTTTGTTTTCCATACTTCACCTTCATTAACCGCAATGGGAGCATTCTTTGGAGTATAGCTCATGTAAGTGCGCACCGGATACCCCCAGGTTTGTTCATCGTCACTATCGGGAGTATATAATGTGCCATCGTAATTATAACCATGACCCCCTGCCCATTCGCACATAACATCTTCCCATACCCATTCTTTGCCGTACTCCACAAAAGCTCTGTAAAGAAGAGTTGCAGCTTCTGCTCGTGTAACAGTATTCTGCGGTCTGAAGGTTAAATCTTCATAGCCGGAAATAAGCCCTGCTTCAACGGCAATACCAACATACTTTCGTGCAAACTCTGAAATTTCTGAACTATCAGTAAACATTTTGTCAAGCTTTGCTTCCTCAAAGGCTGATACATCGAGCTCTAAAGCCTTGACTAATGCTACGGCAATGTCTTCTCTTAAGGCTCCTGCCTGTGGTTTAAAAAGTTTATTTCCGTTTTCTGTATAGGAATTAAACCAATTTTCCACAGCGCAGACATATTTGAAAAACCAATCGTTTGAGCTTACGTCAGTAAAATCGGCTTTGTGAACATTTTCTGTATCAGTATTAGAAGCCACAGCTAACATTTTTGCAAATTCTGCTCTTGTTACGTTATTTGCAGGCTTAAAGCTTCCATCCGGATAGCCCGTAATTACAGAGCTCTTTGCCATTTCTGACACATATAGCTGTGCCCAGTGTGTTGCAGGCATATCCGTGAATTGTGCCTCGGTTGCGCCGACCTCCACAAACATTAACGTCATTGCACAAATTAATGCTATCAGTTTAACAATTCTTCTCATAGTATTACCACCTTTCAGGTAACACAATACCACAAATAATGCTTTCAGTCAACATTTACTACTTGTAGTGCATTAATAAATCTTAACTAATAGTATATAATTTATATAAAGGTGGTGCGTTTGATGAAAACAGGTTTTAACTATGTTGCTTTGGGCGAAAGAGTTCGTAAAGCACGAAAGCAAAAACATATTACACAGGAGCAGCTTGCTGAATTATGTAATTTGTCAACGGCGCATATAGGGCATATTGAAAGAGGAACACGAGCACTTTCAATTGAATCTTTGATAATGCTTGCGCAGGTTCTTGAGGTTACAACCGATTATCTGCTCTTAGACATAACAAATTTACCACCGCAAAATTTGTTAACTCCGCTACACTCGTTGTCGGGATTGAGTCAAGAAAAGCGCGACACATTATACCATGTAATAAAAATACTGGCAGAAAATGCCGACGAATTATAAAAGCACATTGTTTTGAACAATGTGCTTTTTGTTATTTTTAGTTATACAAAACCTTATCGTAATACTCTTTATAGGTCACAGCTTCGATATCATCTGCTGACAAACTCTTGAAATAGTCAAGGTATTTTGCCAAATCTTCGTCAGAAATGTTATCTGCATCGTGCCAATAGAAAACTATAAGCTCTTTGTTTTCAATAGCCGTTGCCAATTTCGCTTGATACTGCTCATAAGGCAAATAAGCAGGATACATACCTACTCTTGCGTGCCAATATGGCTCTGCTACACCACAACGGTCAGAGTATTTATAGAGAAATGATGTCCACTTTTCCATTTCGGGGCGTAAGGCTTCAATATCCTCTACTGTTTGCCCACCAACCAGTATTGTACCGTTAACCTCGAATCCTTCCTTTTCGAGCATTTCTTTTGATATAACAAAGCTATTGTACGCCTCATCAAAATTAAAGTTTTCAACAGTTAAGGCCTTTCCGTGGTGGGTTAAAACCTCGCCGCCTGCTGCTACAACCCTTTTGGCAACCTGTTTTCGGCTTTCCGTGCCGTTTAAGGCAGCTTGTCTGAGGTTTTCGGGCGGCACTGCAAGGCAAAGGGGTAAACC
>JAFQLL010000081.1 GCA_017414645.1 Clostridia bacterium
AGGCGGTGTAAGAGACCACCGCTCGGAAGGAGACTTCCGAGGCTCTGTAAACCCCACCCGGAGCCACATCGAAAGGAGTCAGCAAGGAGGGTTGGTCAGACCTATATCCGAAAGATGGCTGGAGCCGTGCAGAAATGTACGGCGTAGATAGATGACCGTTTTAAATGACAGAACTCGGCTTACAGGCTTGCTCAATAAAATAAGCGATTGCAAATTGCAATCGCTTATTTTATTGAGCAAGCCAACTAAGTTTGCCCTACGGGCAAGTTGCTGAGCTATCCGAAGCGTGAGCGAGGCGAATAGCTCGTATGCGAAAACTGTCCGTGATTGCCGAGCTGTAAGCGACGGCAGAACGGGTACAGTTGACCGCTGAAGTTGCTTTGTAGTGAAGTTCACTTCGTGAGTTAGATTGCCTTTCGGCGAAGTGGGCAAACTTAACTTCACTTTGTGCAACGCACAAAACTTCACTGTTTCTGAAAGAAACAACTTCACTTTGCACATAGTGCAAAACTTCACCAAAAAAGCACACCGCGTGGTGTGCTTTTTTGCTGTTATATAAGATTAGATTTTTTTAAGAATTCCTTAAGCTTTTCGAAGGTTTTTTCGCTTAAATCGTGTTCGATTTTACAGCTGTCCTCCTTGGCGGTTTCTTCGTCAACGCCAATATGAATTAAAAGCTTTGTAAGAATTTCGTGGCGCTCGTAAACGCTTTTTGCAATTTCCATGCCTGTGGATGTAAGGGTGATGTGACCCTGGTCGTCAACCGCTATATGTCCTTTTGCACGAAGTGATTTCATAGCAACAGATACAGAGGGCTTGGAAAAGCCGAGCGCATGGGCAATGTCAATGCTTCTGACAGTGCCGTTTTCGTTTTTGAGCATAAGTATGGCTTCGAGGTAGTCCTCAAGTGACTGGTTGTTACGCAATTTGTCCACTCCTTATTCTAAGAAATCCTTAAGCTTTTTGCTTCTGGAGGGGTGGCGAAGCTTACGGAGAGCCTTTGCTTCGATCTGACGAATTCTTTCACGGGTTACGTTAAATTCCTGACCAACCTCTTCAAGTGTTCTCTGTCTGCCGTCAACCAAGCCGAAGCGGAGACGTAAAACCTTTTCTTCACGAGGGGTGAGAGTTCCGAGAACCTCCATAAGCTGTTCCTTAAGAAGCATGAAGGACGCAGCTTCACTGGGTGCAGGAGCATCGTCATCGGGAATGAAGTCGCCAAGATGGCTGTCTTCCTCTTCGCCGATAGGTGTTTCCAAGCTTACGGGTTCCTGTGCAATCTTCATGATTTCACGAACCTTTTCCAGGCTCATGTTCATTTCCTTTGCAATTTCCTCAGGTGTAGGTTCACGGCCTAATTCCTGTAAAAGCTGACGGGAAACGCGGATAAGCTTGTTGATAGTTTCTACCATGTGAACAGGGATACGGATTGTTCTTGCCTGGTCGGCAATGGCACGTGTGATTGCCTGACGAATCCACCAGGTTGCATATGTGGAGAACTTGTAGCCCTTTGTGTAGTCAAACTTTTCAACGGCCTTTATAAGACCAAGGTTACCTTCCTGGATAAGGTCAAGAAAGAGCATGCCACGACCTACGTAGCGCTTTGCAATGCTTACTACAAGACGAAGGTTTGCTTCGGTAAGCTTCTGGCGCGCAACCTCGTCACCTTCGCTCATGCGCTTTGCATAGTCGTGCTCCTCTGTGGGGGAAAGAAGCGGCACCTTACCGATTTCCTTAAGATACATTCTTACGTGGTCGTCGATAGATACGCCTTCGGGAACGGATAAGTCCTCAGGGTCTTCGGCAGCTTCAGACTCGTCGATTTTTGCCAATTCGGAGTCCATGTCACCTACTACTGTAATGCCCTGTGCATCCAAAAGCTCATGGATTTTTTCAAACTGTTCGGCATCAAGCTCAAATTCGCCGAGAGCGTCTTCAATTTCCTTTGCTGTGAGAACACCCTTCTGCTTACCTGCTTCGATAAGCTCCTTGATTACCGCTTTTTTGTTGGTAGCGTTTTCACTCATTGAGATCATCCTTTCAATGATTTTTGTTGTTTTAATAATTCGGAAAGAAGATTTACGTCCCCGGCTTGTGTAGCTCTGGCTATTTTAATATTCAACGTCTCTTCTTCAATTACTTTTATAAAATCAACTGCTGCACTTTTAGGGTCAGCAATTTCAACCGTTTGCAAAAAAACCTCGGAAAATTCACCCTCGCGACCTGAGAATGCATGGGCAAGCTCGGTTATGCCGAAGGGGGCATTACTGTTAAAAAGCTCAAGAGCTTTAAGAAAAATTTCCCGATGGAATTCAATTGTGAACAAGTCTTCATGGACCTTGTCCTTAAGCTTTTCGAAAACATTCCTTTCGGAAAGCAGGGTGCATAAAAGACCGCATTCTGCCTTCTTAAGCCTTGCCTCGCTCTTTTTGTGAGCTGTGGGAGCACTCTGATTGCCCGCTGTGCGGCGCATTTCGCTGTTGACATCGCTGCGATGCGCTCTCTGACGGAGCTTTTTAATTTCTAAGGTGAGAGCATCGGGCGAAATGTTTGCCTTGTGGCAGATATATTTTATGTATTCGTCCTGTTCAACGGCACTCTTAAGCTTTGACAAAAGCTGTGCAATCTCCCGGGAAAATTCAACCTTCTGGGCAATGTCGTCCAGATCGTACTTTGCCATGATGGAATCCACCTCGTAGCGCGTGGTGGCACGTGCTGAGGCAAGAAGCTTTTCGAAGGCAACGCTGCCCTGCTTTCTTATAAACTCGTCAGGGTCTTTGCCGTCGGGCACCTTTAAAACCTTAAGGTTACATTCCAAGGGTGCAAAAAGCTCGATAGCTTTCTTTGCCGCCTTCTGACCTGCCTCGTCCGAGTCGTAGCAAAGGTAAATGTTTTTGGAATGCTTTGCCGCAAGACGTGCCTGGTCCTGAGTGAGGGCGGTGCCGCAGCCTGCAATAGCAGAGGTGAAGCCTGCCTGATGCAGGCTGATAACGTCCATATAGCCCTCGGTTAATATAAGGTAATTATGCTGACTTTTCTTTGCAAAGTTAAGTGCATAAAGTGTTTTGCTTTTATTGTAAACAATGCTTTCGGGGGAGTTGATGTATTTTGCACCATCGCCCTCTAATTTTCTGCCACCGAAGCCTACAACGTTGCCACGTGTGTCGAAAATGGGGTACATAACGCGGTTTCGGAAGCGGTCATAAATGTGATTTTTTTCGTTGCGGATGCAAAGCCCCGATTCAACGATAAGATTTTTGTCGTAGCCTAAGGACAGAAGCTTTTTTAAGAGGCTGTCCCACTTGTCGGGCGAGGCACCTAAACCGAAGGAGGTTATGGTTTTCATGCTGAGACCTCGATTGGTGAGATAGTCAAGTGCCGTTTTGCCCTCATGTGATAACAGCACCTCACGAAAATGCCTTGCGGCATCCCTATTCATTTCGTAAATGCGGCGCTTTCTTTTGTAAAACTCGTCTGCCTCGTCCTTTGACCGGCCCATTTCCGGAAGATTGATGCCTGCTCTCTCTGCAAGAAGCTTTAAAGCATCCGGAAAGTCGAGATTTTCTGCCGCCATAACAAACTGAATAACGCTTCCCCCTGCACCGCAGCCAAAGCAGTGGTAAAGCTGCTTGTCGCCGCTTACGTGGAAGGAGGGTGTTTTTTCCCTGTGAAAGGGACAACAGCCCATGTAGCCGCTGCCGCTTTTCTTTAAGCTTACATAAGACGAAACAAGAGAGACTATGTCGTTTGCGTTAACTATTTCCGAAATCAGCTCGTCCGGATAAAAATTAGCCATGTTTGCACCTCCATAAAATTTGCTTATACACAAGTGTATAGCATTGGATGTACGAAAAACGCACATATCTCTCTAAAAAAGTGTTCAATGTACTTATTCGACAAGTTGCGGAAAAATCCTTTTTAAAAATTCAATCTTTTAGAAAATTTTACCCTGTGTGAAAGTTATTACCAAAAGACGTGAAAATATACCATTTATAAGCGCTGGCTCCAGGAAGAGGGCACATAGATGCTGTTGAACATGAAAATTGCATAGCGGTCGCTCATGCCTGCAATGTAGTCGCATATGCTGCGCTCAATGTCGAAGTCGCTCATGCCCGAAATGTCAACGTCGGGGAGAAGATGTGGGTTTTTAACGTAGTAGGAATAAAGCCCGTCCATTATGCTGTAAACCTTGTTTTCCTCCTTCTTTGCATCGGAGCCGATGTATACGTGCTCAAACATAAAGGTGCGAAGAGAATCCATTGCTTCTTTAACGCTGCCTGTCATTTTAATGTCGGCTGTGTCCTGACTTGATTCGATACAGTTTTTGATAAGACTGCTTATGCGCTCAGAATGGGTTGAGCCTAAGGCTGCAATAATGTCCTTGGGAATAGAATTTAACGAAAGCACCCCTGCACGGATAGCGTCGTCAATGTCGTGATTTATGTAGGCAATGCGGTCGGCAAACTTTATTATTTTGCCCTCGGGGGTTTCGGCAATGCCTTCGCCCGTGTGGTTTAAAATGCCGTCACGCACCTCATAGGTCAGGTTTAATTTGTCGATAAAATCTGCCACACGCACGCTTTGCTCATTGTGCTTAAAGCCATTGGGCGAAAGACGGTTTAATGCCGCTTCACCTGCATGGCCGAAGGGTGTGTGCCCTAAATCGTGACCGAGGCTTATGGCTTCAACCAAATCTTCATTGAGGCGGAGTGAGCGGGCAATTGTTCTGCCTATCTGCGAAACCTCCAATGTGTGAGTTAAGCGTGTACGGTAGTGGTCACCCTCGGGAGAAATGAAAACCTGGGTTTTGTGCTTCAATCTACGGAAGGACTTTGAATGAATGATTTTGTCGCGGTCGCGCTGAAATTCGGTTCGCATTTCGCAAAGGGGCTTCTCTACCTGCCTGCCGCGGGTGTTTTTTGCCTTTGTGGCATAGGGGGAGAGAATTAAATCTTCAGTTTGTTCAATTCGTTCACGTATTGTCATGGGGTTCACTCCGTTCAAATGAATAATGAATAGTGAATAATGAATAAGTGCGGTGGATTTTCGATGGCGAAAATCTTCGATTTAATAATTATATTCGATAAAATTTGGAAAAACCCTTTATTTGAGCAATGGTAGAGGTATAAACTTAAAAATAACATTTATTTAACACAATAAAACTGACAAAAATGTTAGATTCTGATTAGCTGAAACATCACAGAACAGGGCAATGTTGACATTTTTATTGAGCTTTGTTATTATATTTGTAAAGTTTTGCTATATTTGAAATAAGGAGTGAGCGTTTTGAAACAAAGTGATTCGCATGGGGAGTTTGTGATTCGTGCCAGATGTTTGGTGGAATACAATGGTGAGGAGTCTGATGTTATTGTTCCTGACGGAATTAGAATGATAGGAACTACGGCTTTTAATAGGTGCCAAGGGTTAACGAGTGTGATACTTCCGGAGTCGGTCAAAGTTATAAAATATGAAGCATTTGATATGTGCACTGAATTGAAGTATGTCAAACTTCCAAAACGTATGGAGAGCATAGAAGACAGAGCGTTTGATACATGCGCCAGGTTGACAGAGATTGAGTTGCCGGAAGGTATTACTGAAATAGGTGTCGAAACATTTGCAAGATGTAAAAATTTAAAATTTGTTAAAATACCCCGAAGCGTAAACCTCATAAAAGAAGGAGCTTTTTTATGCTGTGAAAGTCTTGAGCGTGTAGAATTTAACAATAAAGAGCTGGTTTTGGAAAATGAAGCTTTTGGGGGCTGTTCTGCTTTGAAGGAAGTTGTTTATCCGGAAGGCGGAATTAAATCTGCTGCATCTGATGCTTTTGAAGGCACACTATGGGAAAAATTGGTGAAGGAAAAGACCGAAAAAATAAGAGAAGAACGGGAAATGAATGGTAGATGTGTATGGTGCGGCGGAACGTTTACGTTTTTTATGAAGAAATGTAAAAATTGTGGTTTGTCAAAAAACTATTGAAAACGGAAAAAAGCACAAATTAATATGTAAATGAAAATTGAAGCAGAACTGCCTGAAGTGACCCGAAGCTGTACATAAAAAGTACTGCGAGAGGTCAGGCATGGTAGTAGCACAAATGTGCAGATAAAAACGGAGTGTCGTCTGACACTCCGTTACTTTTACCTTATAGGAAATTGCGTATTTCCTATAAGGTAAAAAATAAATTTGATTTTATTGCCATGCGAGAATTTCCTCGCGAGGCTCGGAAAACGCATATGGCATTACAAAGTGTTTTCTCCTCTGTTTACCTTAATTGCAACTATCGTCAGAGAGTGTCGGAG
>JAFQLL010000082.1 GCA_017414645.1 Clostridia bacterium
AACCATTTTTTTGATGGTGTCAATATCCAATTCGCTTGCCGTATGGGGGTCAAGCATTGCCGCTTGATAAATATGCTCCTTCTTCTTTGTTCTTGCCGCTTCGATTGTAAGAAGCTGAACGTTTATATTTGTCATGTTCATAGCCGCACACTGAACAGGCAGTGCACCTACGTAGCAGGGGTTAATTCCCATGCCGTTAACAAGGCAGGGTACCTCAACGCATGCCTCTTCGGGCAGATTTGTAATAAGATGGTTTGTATTGAGTACGTTACCGCCAATCTGATAAGACTTATTTTCAACAATACTTTCCATTATGTGGGAAGCATATTCCTTACTTCTCCTATGCTCCTTAACCCCGTTTTCCAGAAGCTCTTTATATTCCTTTTTCCAACCTTCAATCTGGTTTACACAGCGACGCGGATATTCGTCAAGAGGTATGTTGTACTTTTTAATAAGCTCAGGATACTTACCCTTTATGTAGAACATATTATACTCGGCATTATGCTCGCTGGATTCTGTGCAATAGTAGCCAAAGTTTTTGATGTATTCCATTCTGACTTTGTCGTACACATCGTCTCGTGCAATGTATCCGTCAACTCTCGACTTTATTTCAGGATACAAATCCACTCCGTTTTTGTCCTTAATTTCCAAAAGCCATGCCATGTGGTTTATGCCTGCAATTATCTCTTTTCTGCCTTCTAATTTGTCTTTCATGTCGAGGCTCTTTAAAAGACCTTCCGAGCACACCTGCACGCTATGGCAAAGACCAACGGTTTTGATAGGAGTATACCTGAGCATATAGCCTGTGAGCATTGCCATAGGATTTGTGTAATTTAAAAACAGTGCATCGGGGCAAACCTCGGCCATATCATTGGCAAAGTCTTCCATGACAGGAATGGTTCTGAGTGCTCGCATGATCCCGCCAATTCCTAATGTGTCGGCAATGGTTTGCTGCAGACCATATTTTTTAGGTATTTCAAAGTCGATTATTGTACAAGGGTCGTAGCCACCAACCTGAATAGCATTTACCACAAAGCTTGCACCACGAAGTGCATCTTTTTTTTGCTCAACTCCACAATAGCATTCAATCTTGCCAAAGCCGCCCATGGTTTTACGCATCGCCTCTAAAATAACACGGCTTTCTTCGAGTCTTTCGGGGTCAATATCGTAAAGTGCAAATATACTGTCACGAAGTGATTCAACGCACATACAATCGCCTATTACATTTCGTGCAAAAATAGTACTGCCTGCACCCATAAATGTTATTTTCATGTCTTATTCCTCCTCAATAGCAGCCTTTTTTGTGTTTATACGTTTAATAACTTCACTATCAAATTTAAATTTACGATCATAGGTCATAAGCCCGTTCTTTTCCTGTTCAACATCATAAAGCTGAGTGTAACAAAAACCCATTATGTATTTATTATCTAATAGCGCTTCCGTTAAGCCTTTATATCTTTCAATAAATTCTTCTTTTGTTTTAGGTCCTTTGCCGTATCCCCAACCATCACTACCTTGCGCCCATAGTATTCCGCCGTATTCACTTACAAACACAGCCTCTCCCTTGTAGGTCTGTCTTGTGCGGCTGTTTTCATTTCTGTACAAATGGTCCTTTACAAGACCTTTATCTATTTCGTCAAAAAATGTTTTAAAAGCTTCCGGATTTTGCTCATAGTCATGAACATCGAAAATATCGGTTTTCACATGAAAATGACCGCTGGAGTCAATAACAGGCCTTGTTTTGTCTATTGCTTTTGTAACACGATACACTTCTTCAATAAGCTCGTCACACTGTTTTTTACCTTCAAAATCCCAGGTTTCGTTAAATGGAGCATAGCCAATGATTGAAGGATGCGAATAGTCACGTTCAACAGCTTCTATCCATTCCGGCAGAAAATGCTCAAGCTGCTCATAGCGTGTTATGTCAAAGCCCCAGTTTGCGTGCTCCTCCCACACCATATAGCCTAATTTATCCGCCCAGTATAAAAACCTTGGCTCAAATATTTTTTCGTGAAGCCTTGCTCCGTTAAAGCCAAGCTCCATGGAATATATAATATCGTTTTTTAAATCTTCGTCTGTCGGTGCCGTATATATCCCCTCTGGATAAAAGCCCTGGTCTAAAACCCATCTTCCGAAAACGGTTTTTCCGTTAAGAGTGAACTTATAGCCGTCTAAGCCTACCTCTCGCAAGCCAAAATAGCTTGTCACCTCATCTGTAATTTCACCATTTTTTTTAATTGTCAGCTTCAAATCATAAAGATTACCTTCGCCGACAGCCCACAAGTGCTTTTCGCTAAGCGGTATTGAAAAGCATGCCGTATCGGAATAAGCAGTTATTCCCTTTTCTCCTACAATCTTGCCCTCCCACAGTACAACAGCTTCAATTTCACATCTGCAGCCCTTTTCAAGGCTTATCTCCAAGTTTACCGCAGGGGTATTTATATCACTTGTGGCTTTTATATTTTTAATGTAGCTGTCGTTTACAAATTCAAGCCACACAGTCTGCCATATACCTGTTGTTCGTGTATAGTAGCAGTCATAAGACTCTTTTCTTGAGCTTTGCTTACCTGCAGGCTGATTATGACTTCTTACATCGTCATACACGCAAAGGGTAATAACATTTTCGCCCATCTTTACAAAACCTGTTATGTCAAAGGAAAAGGGTGTATAACCACCTTTATGCTCTCCTACTCTCTTACCGTTTACAAACAGTATTGCACGATAGTCCACCGCACCGAAATGAATTATTGTCCTTTTTTCAGTTTTTGGTAAATTAACTTTTTTTAAATACCATACCGAGTCCATAAAATCAGTATGCCCTATACCCGAAAGCTTGCTCTCGGGGCAAAATGGTACGATTATTTTGCCGCTTAATTCATTTTTTAAAAAGTATTCATTTGCAAAGCCTTGCTTTTCATTGTCAATTTCAAAATCCCACTGCCCGTTAAGGTTAATCCAGCCTTCTCTCACTAATTGCGGACGTGGGTACTCACTTCTCGGAATACTCATCGCTTCACCTTTCTGAACCGTAAAATTCAACCTCTGAAATACGGCTCCATCCGTTAACATTATTTCCTTTAACAATTACCTTTACATAATTATAATTATTAACATCAAAAGCTTTTTCAACTAAATCATTCCTTTATGCAAATTACGTTAACACTGTGAGGAGAAAGCACAACCTTCATACCCTTTACATACTCGCCTACAGTTTCATCAATAACCGAGATTTCAGTATGATTAATGTCGTTGTAGGAATCGCAGCTTTCACCTGTAATATAATGCTTCTCAACCATACCTTCACAGTCAAAGTTAAGTTCAATTTCTTTTTGGGCATCCTTGCTCTTATTTGCCACTGCAAGAGCATAGCTTCCCATGTCCTTGAAACATGTAACCGTAAGGTCAATATCCTCGTCCAAATCCTCATGCCAGGAATCGAGCACTGTTTCTCCAAGATATTTTACATAGAGAAGGAACACAAAATATGTGCTTCTTAAAACTATTCCGTCCTTATGGGTGCAGATACATCCGCGGGTATTTACAACAGGTGAAAAGTTTGCCATTTTAACAATGTCACAGTTACGCATACACATGTTCAAAAAGCATGCCGAAAACACAGCGTCTGCCATTGTATATTTTGTGTTATCGTCGTTTTTATCACGAGGGTACAGATATTCTTCCTTTGTAAGACCTTGAACTGCACCATGAATTTTCGGGTGATACCATTCTCTGAGGTTCCATTCGTCAAAGGCGATCTTAATTCTGTCTTCAAGCCCAAGTGCTGTAAGAAGTCCGCGAACCTTTTTAACCTGGTTATCAAGCCCTTTTGTTTTCTCCATTGCCTTTTCATAGCTGCAGAATTCATTTGATTCGTGAATATGGTCCCAATAGCCATGTAACGACATCCATCCTATGTAATCCTTCGCATTGCGTAAAAGATTTAAGTTCCAGTCAATATCGCTAAGCGCTGCCGAGGAAAGCTCAATTGTGGGGTCCACGTGCTTCATAAGCTTCGCCGCTTCCACACTTAATCTGCCCCATTCTAAAACAGATTTCGCACCTAATTCCCAGCTTCCGTAGTTTTCGTTACCTATGCTCCAGTATTTAACCTTATGAGGCTCATCAAAGCCGTTTTCAATACGCATTTGAGCGTATTCGCCCTCGTTTTTAAGGTTGCAGTATTCCACCCAGTCACTCATTTCTTCAATAGTGCCTGTGCCTGCATTTGTACAAATATAAGGCTCACAACCTATCTTTCTGCAGAGCTTAATAAATTCATCTGTACCAAAGGAGTTATCATCCTCAACTCTCCAGGTTTTGTCAAACACCTTAGGGCGATTTTTACCAACGCCTTTTTTCCAGTTGTAGGTAGACACAAAGCAGCCACCGGGCCAACGGATAATCGGAGTTTCAATATCCTTCAAAGCTTTTAAAACATCTGTTCTGAAGCCGTCTTCATCTGAAAGAGGATTAGAAGGATCATAAACACCTTCATAAATCTGCCGATGAAAATGCTCTAAAAAGTGTCCGAAAAGAAGCTCTGATTTCTCGCCAATCTGTTTATTTTTATCAACATAAATCTTCATATAATCACCCTATTTCTACTATTTTCCACTTTTGGCTGTCACCACCGTGAATTGCATTTTGTACAATGCCTTCGCCGTATTCATCAATGGGAAGCTGTCTTCCGCGGGCTGTTATGTAGCAGCCGCCTTCTGTAAATTCAACTGAAAACTTCTGATTGTCACCATTACCTACATCCCACACAATAATCTGCACCCCGGGGTCAGTCCAATGGTTGTACACGTCAAGATTACGGTTAGTTTTCACTGTTCTTATGTGGTAAAAGCCCTCTATGCCACTGTCAAGTATTTTAAATTTCTGGTTTTCGGCATTTGTGTAATCGCTTGTAAAAAGCTTATTACCGTCATTTGTGAGAGCTTTTCCCGACTGACAGTTTATAATTGCATAGGTTTTGTCGGGTAAAATCTCGACCTTTTCAATTTTCTTTTCAACTACTTCCAATACACCATTTTCCGAAAGAGCCATATTAAGCTTTTCTTCAAGAATACTTTCGGTAATATAAAACTTTCCGTCACGCCTTATTACGTCCTGACTTCCGCAGTTAAAGCCGTTTATGTAAAGAGTGGTGCTGTTTCCTTTTACGGCTTCAGTATCTATGCCGTTTATAAAAAGGCTGTCTGTCTTTTGGTCATAGTCAACAGGTAAGCCGAGGGCGTCAACTGCCACAAGGTTCTCTTGCGCCAATACGGGCAGACTACCTAAAGCTAATACAAAGGTCATTATTAATAAAAATATCCTTCTCATTCCCACACCTTCTTTTCATAGGTTACTATACTCTCCGGTGCCACATTTACAATCGTGTTTCCTATCTTAACCTTTTTGAACTCTGCTGTTTTATTGTAAAGTGTTACCTTCTTGTCGTTTTCATACCTTTCAATGCCTGAAACCATATTTACCTTTTGCATATCTTCAGGTGCCTTGAATTCTACCTTGTCTATCTCGTCGCAGGGTTCAATAGTTACTTTTGCCGTTCCCTGAGAATTAACCAAAAGCTCATTTTTGTTCCCTTCAATAAATGCTACTATTTTATCATCCATTTCCCATGTAAGATAGGTTTCGCCGTTTACGCTGACAGTTGCGTTGCCCTCTATTGTAACACGATAGAAATTACTATCGCCCCATATGCTCACATCAAAGGCTTTTTCACCATTAAAGGACTCAGTCTGCACGTAACCATTCCCTTTTCTTGATGCACAATCAGGCAAATAACACATACGCTCTGCAATTTTTTCAGCTGTTTTAAATTTTTCGTGATTATCTGAGGCTTTAATTTCAATATCCTTAATGTCAATTATAGTTATGCCCATGTTTTCAAGCTCTGTTACGTTAGCATCACTCATTATAACAGCATAATCGCCTTCCTCTGCCTTGCTTAACAGCTCATCTGCAGAACTTACCTGAACAATACCTACCGACTTGTCAAAGAAATAGCTAAGCATTTCTGTAGTGTCCTTTTCATCACCAAGGATAAATACATTCACAAAGTCTTCCTTTGCCCTGCCTCTTTTGATTGTAACTACTCTATCCTCGCCGTTCCAGCCAACCTGCATGCCGAAGGCTTCGGCAATAACTCTTACGGGCACCATTGTTCTGTCGTTTAAAATAACACTTTCTGTGTCCATTTCTTTTTCCATGCCGTTCATTGTGTAGGTTTTTGTGCCAATGCGTGTTTCAAATACCGAGCCGTTCTTTGAAATTTTAACCAATCCGTTATCGTACTCAACATTAAAGTCAAAAAGCTCCGCAATAAAGCGCAAGGGCACCATTGTTCTGCCGTTTGAAATGTAAGGAGCAGCATCTACACTAAGTTTCATTCCGTTAATGTCAGCATCTACGCTATCAATCCAAAGTCTTAAGCCGCTTTCGGGGTAATAGCCCAAATGAGGTGGCTGGTTGTAGCTACTGTTTTGCCAAACAACGCCCATGCGGTAAACGTGGTCTGTCATAAGGCAAGGCAGGGAGAACTCTGTTGGAATAGTTGTTGTGTAAATACGAAGTGCCTTATTATCCTCAGTTTTCCAGATAATTTCCTCTCTCCAGTCACCGAATATATCACAAGTTAAGCAGGGTGTACTCTTTGAGCCGTTAATAGGTCTGCAGCCCTCACCCCAGGTGTCCATAATATCAATGCGGCTTCCGTCAGGAGCATAACCAATAATTGCCGTACCTCCCAATATTTCCTCGTACAAATCTCCATCCCAGTAAACACGGAAGCTGTTTCCGTAGTCACCTGCAGTTACATTTTCCCCTAAGGAATTAATTCGTCTTGCACCGCTGCCTACGTTTACAATGTAACTACCGCCAAAGGGACCTGCGTTTAAAATCAAACCTCTGCCTGTATCCTTGGCTCCGGGTATGTCAAATATCTTTTCACCCGTTGCCGCATCATGAATTGTGTAGCCGAATTGTCCCGATTCGTGAACAGAGAAAAATTCAAGTCCTTCATTGTCGGGGTCAAAGTCACCTAAATGCATGGCATCACCATGACCTTCAAAGCCGCACCATAATACGCTTCCGTCATCATCAAGAGTTAATGAACCTAAGAATATTTCGTCCTTACCGTCATTATCTGCATCGGCAACGGAAATATTGTGGTTGCCGTTGCTTCCGTATTTTCCTAAGCCTTCATCCTTTGTGTCAAATCGCCACACCTTTGTGATTGCACCGTTGTTATACTTATACGCTGCTACAACAGTTCGTGCATAATAGCCACGCTGGAAAATCATATGCGGAGTTTGACCATCAACATATGCAACGCAGGCGTTATATCTTTCACTGCGATTTCCGTAGCCATCGCCAAAGCTTTCACTGGTCGCTCTGCCCACGTTCTGAGGGTCAAAATCTGTTTTTGCAAGCAGCTTTCCTGTTGCGCCTTCAAAAACTGCAACCCACAATGGTCCTTCAAGGTTTCGTCCGCCTCCGTCAAGCCAGTTTTTTTCTCCATCTCCAATCACATTACCGATTCCGTCAATTGTGCCGTCGGATATGCGGAAGGAAACCTCGGCTTTTCCATCTCCGTCAAAGTCATAAACCAAAAACTGTGTATCGTGTGCACCTGCACGAATGTTTACACCTAAGTCAATCCGCCACATATGCGTGCCGTCTAATTCATAAGCGTCAATGAATACTCTGCCGCTTTGTCCACCATGGGAAGAATCCTTTGCGTTAGAGGGGTCCCACTTTAAAACAACTTCCCACTCACCATCGCCGTCAAGGTCACCTATGGATGCATCACCCGGGCCATAGGTTGCAAACACAAGTGTGTTTTCCACAGCCTTGGTCACGTTTTGGGGTATAGCTTCATTTGTTTTCTTCAATGAAAAAGCTGTAGCGTTTGCCTTTTGGGCAAGTCGAAGCTCTCCGTTATCATAAACCTCAATATAAAGCTGACTCTGCTCGCCCTTTAAATAAACCTTGCCGTTTTCTTCTTCAATGGCAAAGCGCTGATTTGGAGTGTTGGAGTAATTATAAACGCAAAATCCTGTTCCTACCTCAACACCGTGATTTAAAACGTCAATACTTTTAGCCTCATCATTCATAAAAACAGTATAGCCTGAATCGTAGGTATAAATATACCATTCATTACCAAAGGCAATGTCACCCTTTTCGCTTGTAAGAGTAATACTTTCCATCTTTGGTGTTTCCACCTTATAGGGCTCGGGCACATTTAAGGGAATTTCAATATATTGCTTATCCCATACCTCAACGGGTGTAGTATCAATCATATACCTACCATCACCCGTTGCACCCTTATCCACATAATTTGTCATGGTTGTAGTAGCTATTTCCGCTCCATCACGATAAATTACATATTCCCTGCCCTCTTCTTCCATCTGCCAGGACAGGTACACGCCGTCCTCAACCTTTATTGCCACAGGCTTTGTGCCAACTTCTGCACTGCAGGGGAACGCTAAAAGAAGCATTGCAATAATCGTAAAAACAACTTTTTTCATATTAAACCCACCTAAAAAAATATCTTGCAGGATACCCTACAAGATAATTCTACCACATTACAAAATCACTGTAAATCGCGTTTTATTAACACTTGATATTAATTTATCACCTTTTATGCTTATTTCTATATTCCATCGGCGTACATCCTTCAAACTTTTTAAACACCGAGCAAAAATAGCTTGTATCGCTAAAGCCTGTCAAGGTTGAGATCTCGTCCGAGGTCTGGATTGTGGTTGTTAAAAGAAACTTTGCCACGCTTATTCTGTAACGGTTAAGATACACCATAGGTGTAACGCCATATTCCTTTTTAAAAATGCGTGTAAAATGGTTTTTTGAAAGCTTGCTTTTTTTCACAAGGTCGTCCAAACCTACGCTTTCCGCGTAGTGCTTTTTCATATACTCAATTACAGGTGAAAAGCTGCCTTTCTTGTCATTCTCAGGTAGATTATGGTATTTACTTTTAATTTTTTCACATTGTCTTACTATGTTAAGTATTTCCAAAACCCCCATAGTCAATGAGAAATCATATATTTGCTCCTCGTAAAAACTATCATAAAGCTTTTCATATATTGCTTCAAGGTTTTTTCTTGTTTCTTCATTTGCATTTCGCACACAATATTCCCCAAGCTCAAAATACTTGGTTATATCGTTTGCACCATTTCCGTCAAACACCAACCATAAAAGCGTCCAATCGGGTGTTACAGGGTAATATTCGTGACTTACTGCAGGATTAAAGTAAAATATATTCCCTATTCGAATATCGTACTCCTTTCCGTCAACCGAAAAAACTCCTTCACCTGAAGTACACAGTGCTACCTGATGCTGCCCGAACCCTTTTGGTCTTAATGCATGTCCGTGTCTCGGATAGTGCCCCACTGAATGGAAATAAATTGGTAATAGCTTAGTTTGTTCATCCAAAATTCTAATGCCGGTAAGCTGTACTCCATCTGTAAATCCCATAATTATCCCCTCTTTCTTTTTTTGATTATATATCTTCAAATTGATTATTTCTTCCCTATACTGTCAACCACAGCCTCCATATTATCAATAATAAACTGCTGTGCCTGTGTATTGTATACTACAGTCAGATATTCTCCTCGCATACCCTGTCTTTTTTCAACAGCGATACCCATATACTTTCCTTTTTCTGTTGGGTATTTCGTCGTGGAGCCATCGCCTTTTTGAGCATATTCAAGCATATTAATACTCATCAACCAATCTGCTAAGTGGTTATATGTAAGCTTCTTCATGTTTTCGTTATTTGTAAGTGCATTTATCCTTTTTGCAATTTCGCTGAGGGCAATAGGACTATCGGAAAACTCAAACCTTACGAGCTGTTCATCCGTTATTGCAAAAGGTATTGTTCCCGCCTTTTTCTTAACGGGTGCAATAACACCTCCGTTGTCAATCACCTTTCCCAGCACATCAGCCACATAGAAAAAGCATCTTGACAGCCTCACATTATTTATGCATTCATCATCACGGACCTCTGTATCACTGATAGGGTCAATTCCGTTCGCCAGCTTTTCCATATAAGCCTTTGCTCTTTCTAACATTTCTAACTCTGTTGCCATTCATCTTCACTTCTTTCCGTATAGATTATTTTCTCAACAATATACTTTTCTTTCATCCACTCCGGAAGAAAATTAATTAATTCGTACAAATCATCTTTCAATTGCTGCTTTGTAAGGCTTTTCAAATGCTTAACGAGCATTTCATCCATCGCACGGTTAAGCTCTTCCCTTTCTTCTTCACTTTTTTCTACTTCTCTTATGTATTCTTCCGCTTCATCCGGAAAAATTGCAAAATACAACGCAACCATATGCTTACATATGATTCTTCTGCCTTTTGCATGTGGGCAATTACATGTAGACCTTTTAGGATGTGCTAAATCTATGCAAACATCATAAGCTTGGCCTTGTCCTTTCACTTTTCCTGCATACAGATTTACGCCTATTTCTTCATACAATTCAACTTTTTTATCGCAACAATATTCATATCCTCGCCATGTTGATTGTCCGCTTGCCAGTGAAATCAAACTCATACTTATTTTCGCCTCTACTTATCCCCATAATGATATCTGCAAGCTAATATATAAATATTTTCTGCATCCAGTTTATATATCAATCTGTCTTTGTCATTGATACGTCTGGACCAGAATCCTGCTAAATTTCCCGTAAGTGGTTCCGGCTTTCCTATCCCTTCATTTCCGTTTCTTGCGATATCCTCAATCAGGTTATTTATCTTTTTTAATGTTTTTCTGTCCTCTGTCTGCCAATAAACATAGTCCTTCCAGCCGTTCTCCGTAAAAATCTTATTCATTGCCATCTACCTCAATAAGATCATGTGCAGAGAATTTTCCTTTTTCCAACTGTGCCTTGGATTCCATCAACCAATCGTAATTCGCCTTGTTACCCATGATATAAGCATTTTCCATAAGGTTATTGTACACTTCTTCCGAAATCATAACAACGTTTTTATTATCCTTGCGGGTAACAATCATTGTTTCATAATCATCTGTAACCATATCCATGTATGTTTTCAAATTTTCACGAAGATTTGTATAATTTACTGCTAACATTAATATTACCTCCCATTCAAGTACAGTATCCTGTACTTTTATTATATCGTACAGAATATTGTACGTCAAGTCCTGTTTTTAGTATATGCAATAAAACACAAAAAATTGCAACTTGACTGCTTTCTTCAGTGTCCCCAAATTCCCAAAGTATCCCAAAACTTTCAAATTTTAGAAGTGCCTCAACCCAAGTCGCACCAGGGCTTTCAGAGATTTTTTAAGAGAAATTTTGCCGAACTCCTCCGCCGTGCCACCAACCTGCAAAACCTGCCAAACAAACTGCATAATTTTCCGCTGATGCACACAAGGCAGATTCACATTATGAATCTGCCTCGTATCATATTCACCGATTTCTGAACAAATCGGCTCTTTATTAAATTGCATACACCTTAAGGTTTGAATATTCGCCAACCATGGGCGCCATTTGCCTGAAGCCTATTTTGCCCCCGTCCAACACCTTTCCGTAGCTTTCGCCGTCATCTGTCCAGGAAAAAACCACCAGGTCGTTTACACAAAAATCAATTTTTCCATTCTTTTTAGAAATACAGAGGTGATAGCTTTCAAAAGCATCATCACAGTCGGGAATGGGGTCTGCGCCCTGACAAACAAGGTGAAAGCCCTTACTTTTTCTTAAATTGCAGGTGTGAAAGCCTCTTTCATCATCCCATTTTCTGCGGAAATAGGAAACGTGATATGCGTTTATGTCGCCTGAATGATACAATGGGTACTGCCCGTCACGAGGCTGAAGCTTTTCGTCAAACAAATCCTCGCCATTGCAGCCCTTTGCACAGAAAAACATTATCGCAAGCCCGGGCTCCTCAATGGGGCGAAACTCCCACTCGATTAAAACATCTTCCGGGAAATCCACAGGGCACCAATACACAAAATTTGCTCTTTGCCCCAAAGTTTCCGACAAAGCACTGCTCATACGCATTTTGCCGTTTTCGAAGTATATATTTGCGCTTCCCTCCATGCGAAAGTCAGCTACATCCTCCTTACAGGAAAGCTTGTTTTCATAAATTAGCTCTTTCATAGTATTTCGCTCCTTATCGGTCATTACTGTAATTATATCAAGTCATCCGCCGTGTCAATCAATGTCTACCAAACAAACCACCGAAGAAACCCCTCGGTGGTTTGTTTTTCATTTTAATTAAAAAATACTTTTACATCGCCTTCTTGCACAGTGTCAAAAGTTATTTCAGACTCTTCATCCTTTGCAAGCTTTACAGTTTTTGCAACAGTATGCACAAGCTTATTATTCTGATAAACGCCTGTCACCAAAAGATGATTGCCCGTTCTTTTGCCTTTAACCTTCACTGTAACCGTTGTGCCGTTTTTCTCTGTAACAAAGGCATTTCCCACTACGCTGTCGTCGCGGATTGCGAAGGAATAAAGCTGTTGACCTGCAGAAGAATAGCCATAGGTTGCGCTTACCTTTTCAAGGCATTTAGCATTCATGCTTGTTTCGTTAAACTCGACAACCCTTCCTGTTCTATTATTCTCAATGCAGCCCCATGTAACGCCTTTTTCAAAGTCGGCAGAAACAGTAATGGTGTATTTATCGTTTACACCTTCATAGTTGTTTGAAATAGGAATCTCACTCATGCCTGCTATTGCATAGCCTATGCCATCCTTACCCTTTGCACGTATAGAAAAAATGCTTTGGCCCTCATTGCCTATAAGGTCGAAGGACGAATTTCTGCCCTTTGCTGTATCAACATCGCTTTTCCACTCAAAACGTACGGTAAGCTTTTTCATGCTCTTTATGCTTTCGTCCATAACTTTTACAGAGCTTGTACGGTTTGCTGTGCCCACGCCTGTTAACAAATACAGAACGCCCTCGCCTGCCTTAGCCTCTTTGTCAAAGCCCCAGGTGCCTTCGGTGTTGTCAAAGTCCTCATAGAGCACATAGCTTCCGTCGTAATCAAAAACAAGCTTAATAAGGTTTTCGCCATCGGGAAGAAGTGATGCTATAGTATCCTTTTCGGCATACTTAAATAAGTAAAGCTCCTTATAGTCTCCGCTTTCAATTATAATGGGAGCTTTGAATTCTTCGGGAATGGTATACTTCATTTCCTCATGAAGCTCACGTCCGTTTATGTCTGTGGTTACTGTTTGGGCTTTAAGAGTTCTGCCTAACATATCAGCAAGCTTTATTGTAACAGAGGTTTTTGGGGTCTGCTCTAAAAACCTTGCTGTAAGGTTAAGGCTTTCATAAAGCCTTACATCTACGCTTTCAAGAAGAGAATATTCTTCATCTCCGTGATACCAACCTATAAACCTGCCGTTTTCGTTGGCTTCGGCAGTAAGCTTTACCCATTTGCCTGCGTTTACTTCTTTTTTATCTGCTATCTCCCCGTCCATTAACACGGTTCCATAGTCTTTACCCTCAATAGTAACAGCTATTGTGTTTTTCTTTTTGTCGTACAGATTGCATTTTGCACCAAACAGTTCTTTAAGCTTTACATCCACTCTGCCGTCACCGCTTATTACAAAACGGAACATGCTCTGAATTTCGGGAGAACCATAGGTGCAATACGCATCAAGTATACAGGTTTTTTCGTTGCCGTTTACTTTAACAGTAAGCCTGCCTTCGTCCATGTCAAGCACACAGCTTACCCTGGTCCATTCTTCTTCTGAAACCTGTCCTACCTTTTCGCCCTTCAGCATAACGCTTTGGTCTGAAACTTCGAAAAGTGTGATACTGTCACCCTGAATGTATGGGGGAGCACTGCGCCATCCGTTTGCAAGGGAAAATGCAACCTTTCCGCCCACACCCTTCTTAATATCAACACCAAATTCGTATCTGCCATTGGTGCCTGTGCCACCATTAATCTGCGAAAGAGCTCTTGAAAGGCTGAAGTTTTCCCCCGTAAGGTGCGTATAGCTTCCGTCCTTATCTTCCAAAAGATCGTTTTTCTCCATCTTACCGCCGTAGGACCAGTCGCCACTACCTGTTAAGGTACTATAGCCGTAGTAATCAAACTTTTCAATATCTCCGTCAGCTGTTGCAAGGATATATGCCGAATAATCACCGGGTGCGTAGTCCTTCGAAAAGGGCTTTATATTTTCAAGCTTTTTGTCGTTATCTGCCATGTCAACACCTGCCATGTAAACACGGTAAGGCTCACTTCCCACATGAGGAAGGTTATCCTTTGCAAAGCTGAGGGTATACACACTGCCGTTATTTGCAGCAGAATTGTCAATGTGGCTTTCAATTGTTGTCTGATAGGTTTTGCCGCTTATTTCAACAAAGCCTGCCGCATAGCTTATAAGACCATCTTTGTCCAAAAGCTTACACTTTATTGATAAAATTTCGTTATTTTCATTTAATTCAACATCGGTAATTTCCAAGGGGTATTCGTGCTTTACGCCCCTTACATAATAGGGCCATGCCTCATTTGCAGGAAAACCGAGGTTAATAAGACCCTCGTCAACAAGAACGGGCTTTTCGCTCAAGCCTTTATTATATCTTGTAAGCAATGGCTTAAGTGCAGGATATTTATTGCCATCGGCATTTTCAAAGAACAGATATGCAAGGTTTTCAGCGCCGCTGTCGTTTGGATGGGTGTGGTCAACGTCTGTTGCGCCACGGTTTGCCTGAAAATAAAAATATACAAGCTTCTTTTCGTTTGTATATGTCTGGTCATTTACAACACCGCTCTTTGTAATGCCTGCGAACCACTTTAAGCTGGGCTCGTTAAGGTCAACAAAGGCAACCTTGTCCGCAGGGTCCTTCATAAGCTTATCGTCAACGAACTTTTTAGCCGCATCGGAAAAGCCCTTTAAGGAGGAATACCAGGTATTTGTGTTAGCATCGTAGTTGTTGATTCTGTCAATGGGGCCTACCAGAATGAGGGTTGCACCCACGTTTTTGCAGGCATCATAATACTTTCCTATGACGCTCTCGTAACCTGCTACGCCGTCGCTTTTGTGGTTATGACCATATTCAACCCACAAAAAGTCGCCTTCCTTTATTCTATCTTTAACCACATTGAAATGGTTGTTATCGTGAGCTGACAAGCCGCCCTCGCCCTCGTTAACCATGGCAATATTCTCGGGCAGATACTTTGTAACGCCTGTGCCGACACCTGTGTAATTCTGCAACGGGAAGAAAGGTAAGCTTCCGCCTCCGTCAGTAACGGTGGAGTCGCCAAGAATCCAGAGTGTGGGTGCAGTTTCTATCTGCTCTATTTCTAATGTAGCAAGAGCTGCGTTTTCACCAAGCAGGCAGACGTTTACATAGTTGTCGCTGACAAGACCCTTCGGGTCTGACTTTTCGTAGTAAACAGGCGTTGTGCGCACGGTAAATTCTGCTGTAACCATCTCGCCCGGACCAATTTCCTTTTTGGTAAAAATGGGGTGCTTTCTTTCTGTATAAAGCGATGCCACCGCTCCTTTACCGGAATCCAAGGTTGTAACGGTTGCTTTAACCTTATAGTAGGTTTCGTCGGGCACCTTAAGAGCAAAGCGAACAGGGTAATAGTCACCGCTGTTAAAATGAGTAACACTTTTGTCGGTAATACCCCTGGATCCAATACCGCCCTCACCTGCCACAAGGTCAATAACCTGACCCTCTGACTGAATGAATCCGTCAATTCGTCCGCCGTGAAGGCGGTAATCCTTTGCATTTGTACCGATAAAGCCATAATTGCGGTTTTCACGGTTTATTATGTGCATGTCGGGTGTAACGCGCAAATAGCCATCCTGCGTTGCAGTATCTGCTGCACCAAATTCAAATTTCCACATATCAAGCGCCTCCGCTTTCACGTGCCCGGGCACGCAAAATACATTCATCGAAATCAAAATTCCCAATAATAATGCTGTGCACTTTTTCATTTTTCCACCTCTTGCTGTTATTTTATTTCTATAAAGGTGTTCGCCTCTGTTTTATTGCCTGCAAAGTCTGTTACATGTATAACAAGAGGATAAATGCCTTTATTTGTAACGTCAACCTCTGATACATCAGCAGTTACAAAGGCTCTCAGGTCAGTGCCTGTTGCATCTGATGCAGTCTCTGCAAATAATTCTGCCCATTTAACCGATGATGTGTCGGTCTCAAGAGGCAAGGAAGGTATGCCCTCCTTAATTACCAGTACGGGAGGAAGGGTGTTTTCCTCGTCATAAACATAAACAGTAAAACGTTTTTCGGCAATATTGTCGTAACGGTCGCTCACAGTTACCACAACCGCTTCTGCGTATTCGCCTGCAGTATCAAAATCAACAGCCGACACATCAATTTGCATTTTGCCCTTTTCGAAATCGTGCTCCTTATCTTCCTCCGCGGGCGGATTAGCCTTAATTAAAAATTCGCCGTTTTCGCTTTTGAATTCGTATGTTCCGTCAACATTGTCGCTTATGGTTAAAATTGTGCTCCAGTCAATGCTTTCGGGATTTGTTCCCTTAGAAAACACAATGGGAACATTATAGTCAATAAGATTTATGCTCGGCGCAACATTATCAATGGCATCTTCGGTTTTCAATGCTTCTGAAACAGAGGAAATTCTGTCGTAAATGCCTTGAATTTTCGACTTAAGAGCAACTGTATAAGAAGGCGAGTTGTCTAACCCATACACTGCCTTACCGAAAATTTCCATGTTGTAAGGACCGAACAGGTTCATTATTTCACCTGTTTCGTTACACTTAAGTTTGCTCATTGTTGTAAAAATTTCTAAGTTTCCGTCGCCTATTTCCGGGTGGAATATGTCAATACCATAGCCTAATGCATCTGTTTCCAGATTTGCCTCACGATATTCTGTTATGGAATCAACATTGCCCAGGTTTTTGTAAAGCTCAATGTTGTATGTAACATACGCCTCAATAGCAACTCTTGTTTCCTCCTCGGGGAAGCCCTTAAGTGCCGCCATGCTGTCAACAGCAGGCATTGGCACACTATACTCGGTTTCACCGGGAACATAGTCGCCCTTGTAGGGAATGCGGTCACTTCTTGGGAAGAAAATAATGCCCATGCTTTCGCCACGCTCGGCAAGAGTGCCGCCAATGCCGCCCATGCGCCATCTTGCAGCATTCATAAACACACTGGCGCCTGCCTCGAAGGTGTTGTTGGTACTGCTGTTACCATTTGCATTGCTTTTACCGTACTCTGCTGCACTGCAGCATATAAGACCGCTCTGCATAAGCTCTATAAGGTACTCCGCAGCTTCGATTGCCTCAGGTGTGTCAACGCCTAAGGTGTTACCATCGTAAATGTGAGCACCATTGGAATGAAGCCCCATTTGCAGAAGGTGCATGTAGTTTGTGTCGTAGGGCACAATGTCTCTGCCGTTTGCAGCCTTTTTACCCTTGTAGAAGGATTGTATTTTTTCAAGATAATCCCTGAAAACACTCCAGGTCCACTTGCCCTGCTTATATAAGGTGTAAGGGTATAAGGTGTTTCCGTTTTCATCCTTTAAATCGGGAACGGCTTCAATCATTGTTGCATTATAGCACAGTGGCCAGTCAGTTATGAATGCAGGGTCCGGGCTGAAAAAGTAATAGTCGCCGTAAAACTCGGGACGAAGCATCCATTCTGTATCGGGTGTCTGGAAAATGTCAATATAACTATCCAGCGTCTGAAGCACGTTCTGACCTAAAACATTTGCAAGGCTGCCTGTTGATATGTTCGCCAGATGGCAGATAGGGTCGCCTGCAAGCACGCTCTGCAAAATGTCCTGTCCCGATGAGTTGGGCCAGGTTTTCCACTGAATGTCAACACCGTGCTTTTCCATAACAACATCCAATGCCTTTCTGCCCGCCTGTTCTCTTGCCAATGTCATGTAACTTTCGCCCGTAACGGGGTTTCGCCACCTTGGGTCATCTCCAACGCCGTGAGTGCCTATATAAATAGTGTCCACCAGGGCGCTTGCCTTTTCTGTTTTATTTACACAGCCTGTCATTATTGAGACTGCCGTTATAGCTACCAAAGCTACGGAAATTATTTTCTTTATCATTCATTTGCCCCTTTCTGCGAATACATGCCCAAACTCAGAGAGGATACTTCCCCACTATAGCCATTATACCACCTCGTATATAGCAATCACATGGAATAATGTTGCATGTTTTATGATAAATGTGAACAAATTTCCTTAATTTTATTTAAAAAACTGACTTTTATAATTCTCCCGCGCGGTTTCTGTATTCTCTGGGGCTGCACCCCACCTTTTCCCGGAAAATTTTTGTAAAGTAGCTGAAAGAATTGAAGCCGCACTGCTCTGAAATCTCGCCTATAGGCAACAGGGTATTTCTCAGCATATCGCAGCTTTTGTCAACACGTACACGAACGAGATATTCAAAAGGAGTCAGATGTACAACCTTTTTAAACTCCCTGCATAAATAACCTTTGCTTATGTTTATGTAAGCTGCCATATCATCAAGCGAAATAACTTTATGATAGTTGTTCCGCATGTATTCCATAACAGCCTTCATTTCGTCTAAAACCTTGCTCTTTGCCATTTCAGGACTCTTTTCGCTTTTTGCAAGGCATTGATCCCATATATCAAAAAGTAATGATTTAATTTTCAATTCGCCCGGCTGCTCGTGCACCTTATTCAAAAGCTCAATTATATTACTATCCAGCTTTTTAGGTACGCTTACTTTTCTTTTAATAACGGGCTCCACATATTTTTGCACAATGGAATCTATGGCAAGGCTTCCGAAAACCTCGGGTGCAAAAACCACTGCAAAAAACTCTGCAGGCTCGCCGTCGGTTTTTACGCCAATGTGAAGCTCTTCCGAATTTATAAACAGACCGTCGCCTGCTTTTATTTCAAATTTTTCGTTTTCAATGTATACCGTACCCTTGCCTTTTGTCATTACAAAAAACTCAAATTCGCGGTGAATGTGAGGGTAAAGAGCAAAGCCATTTTCACATATTGTGTTGTGTATACCCACGGGGAATTCTGCCGTTCCGTGCATCATATTTTCATAGGTTTTCATTTTCGCCACCTCAGGTCAATATATTTATAATTCCTGTTAAAATAGTTATAGATTTTTAATCACTATGTACGTTAAAATTATATTAGAGAAATATTTGAATGTCAAGGAGGCTATTATGAGTATTTTAAAACACACAGAAAAAAGCATTACCTTCCAGATGCGCGACGAATTAGTTTTTGTTGAACCCTACGGAAAAGACTGTATCCGCGTGCGTGCCACAAGAAACAACACAGTAAGTGATCAGGGCTGGACACTTCTGCCCCCAAAGGAAGACGATGCAACCATTACACAAATCAACAACGATTGCATTTGCCTTGAAAACGGCATTATGAAAGCCGAGGTGTGCCGTGTATGGGGTGGCTACCGCATACATTTTTATAAAAACGGCAAAAAAATTCTCACCACTCGCGAAGAGGGCGATGCTGTAAGAAAGTACAGCCACGTAGAGGGCGATAACTATCAGATAAAGGCGCTTTTCGAAGCAAATAAGGGTGAGCACATTTACGGCCTCGGTCAGGAGCAGACCCCTTATTTCGACAAAAAAGGCTCTTCAAGTGAGCTTATCCATTACAATACAAAGTCCGCAATGCCTGTTATCTATTCTTCCTTGGGGTATGGTTTCTTCTGGAACAACCCCTCCCCCGGTCGTGTAGAATTTACCAATAACCACACCCTCTGGCAGGCTGACAGCGCTTATCAGATGGACTATTTTGTTTTTGCAGGCAACACACCTGCCGAAACAACAAAAATTTATTGCGATTTAACAGGCTACTCGCCTAAAATGCCTTCATGGGCAGCAGGCTTCTGGCAGTGTAAGCTCCGCTACGAAAGCCAGGACGACCTTATGGAGGTTGCAAGAAAATACCACGAATTGAACATTCCCGTTGATGCAATTGTTATCGACTACTTCCATTGGACAGAACAGGGCGACTGGGACTTTGAGCCCTCCTTATGGCCCAACCCCAAGGCAATGTGCGACGAGCTTTATTCCATGAACATTCGTCCGGTTGTTTCAATCTGGCCCACTATTAACCCCCACAGCCGCAACTTCAGACAGATGAACGACGAAAACATGCTTGTAAGAACAGAGAATGGTCAGCGCGGCACCTTCGAATTTTACGGTCTGCAGGACTTTATCGACCCCACCAACCCCAGAACACGTGAATTTGTGTGGGAGCAGATTAAAAAGAGCTATTATTCCTACGGCATAAAAACCTTCTGGCTTGACGAAGCTGAGCCTGAGGTACACCCCCAGCAGTTCAAGAACTTAAAGTTCTACATAGGCAACGGTGCACAAACAGCACTTACATATCCTTACTACTATCAGAAGCTTTTCTACGAAGCACTCCAGAAGGAAGGCGAAAAGGAAATTGCAACCCTTACACGTGCAAGCTATCCCGGCAGCCAGAAGTTTGGTGCAATAGTGTGGAATGGCGACATTCCCTCTACCTTCCAAGCGCTTTTTGAAAGCATTGTTTCAGGTCTTTCAATGGCAATGTGCGGTATAGTGTGGTGGAACAGCGACATCGGCGGCTTCCATCAGGGCGACATTGAGTCTGACTATTTCCGTGAGCTTATTGTCCGCTGGTTCCAGTTCGGATTATTCTGCCCGGTTATGCGCCTGCACGGTGCACGCAAAAAGCCCCAGGGCTATGTTCCCCGCCATCCCGGTGTTAAGGAGGTAAGCGGTGGCGACAACGAAATCTGGTCCTTCGGCGAAAGAAACTTCCCCATTTTAAAGGACCTCGTTCTTCTTCGCAACCGTTTAAAGCCCTATATTTTAAAGCATATGGATATTGCTTCTGAAAAGGGCACACCCATGATGCGCCCCTTATTCTTCGATTATTATGAAGACGAAAAGTGCTACAGCATAGATGACGAATACCTTTTCGGCGACGATATTTTGTTCGCTCCCATTTACACTCAGGGTGCAACAGAAAGAAAGGTTTACCTTCCCGAAGGCACCTGGGTCAGAACAACCGATAAAAAGGAATATGAAGGTGGCAAGGAATATACCTGCCATGCCGCTCTTGATGAATTTATAGCCTTCTGTAAAAAAGGATCAGATGTATTAGAGGTGTTTTAATTGAAAAAGCTTTTATCATTTTTATTAATACTTTTACTGTTAGTTCCACTTTTCCCGGCATTACCCGCTTTTGCCGAGGAGAATATTCCCACAATTAATGTTGACATGACAAACGAGGGCCATGACATGCTCCATGGCAGTGCAGGCTTTCTCTATGGCATAAGTAACGAGGGTGTTCCCGACGTGAACACCTTAACCCCCTTAAAGCCTAAGGTGCTTGCAACAAAGGGTGCATTGGGCACCGAGCACCCTTACGGCGATGCTTTAGATGTTGCCGACGAGTTTTTCGAGGCAGGCGGCCAGCAGGTGCAGATGTATAACTCCAACTATTATGGTGTTTTCGGGGTTACTGCCAACGCAAACGATTATGGCGAGGTTTTAAAAACCATAATTGCACCCTACGTTGCCCAGTGGAAGGACACCATGCGCGAAAAATACCCCGACATAGATTCGCGCATAGTGTACATTCCCATTAACGAGGGCACACCCGTCAACGGTGTTGCATCCTTTGATGAGGCGTGGAAAATATACTACAACGCAATCAAAGCCTCTGACCCCAAGGCTATTGTTGCAGGGCCTAACGATGCGGTTTACCGTGGTCACAACAGTATGTACAACCACCTTAAATTCTGCCGAGACAACAACTGCTTACCCGACGTTGTCACATGGCATGAGCTGCAGGTTGGTTGCCTTGACACAATGGATGACCACATTGCCGACTACAGAAGTATATGCCGCTCTTTGGGCATTGAAGAAAAGCAGGTTGTTATCAACGAATATGCCGACTATTCAGACTGTGGTGTTCCCGGTCGACTTGTGAACTGGATTGCCCGTTTAGAGGACAACGAGGTTTATGGTTGTCTGCCCTTCTGGCACCAGGCAAATAATCTTAACGACTTAACCGCCAATGCAAATGACGGTAACGGTGCGTGGTGGGTTTACAAGTGGTACGGGGACATGAGCGGCAAGGCACTTTCCCTCAGCACAGAAAACACCCCCTTTGACGGTTTTTATGGTTTAGCCTCCATCGACAAAAGCAAGCAAAGCGCAACAGTTGTTGCCGGTGGTAACGATGGCAAGGGCAGAATAAACCTTAACAGTATCGCATCAACAAACGTATTTAAAAACGCAACAAACGTACACATAAAGGTTGAGGCAAGCTACTTTACAGGCTACCATGGCGCATCGGGTGAGCCCGAAGTCGTTATGGAGGGTGTATTCCCCATTATAGACGGCAATGTTGAAATTGAGCTTGACAACATGCTTTTTTCAACAGCCTATCGTGTAACCGTAACAAAAACAGCCGAAACAAAAACCTACAGCACCACAGGCCGTTACCGTGCAGCCTATGAAGCCGAGGATTCGCACCATTACGGCTCACTCGTTAAGGAATACGAAGGCTCGCCCATTGAAAACCCCCGTTACTTCTGCTCAGGCAGAGTGCGCATGGGCGGCTTTGACTCAGAGGGCGACGGAATTGAATATAAAATAACAGTTCCCCATGACGGGCTTTATAAATTATCCTTCATCTACGGCAATGGCGTTGGCTCCACACGAAACAATTCGGATACCCATGCGCCAAAGAATATTACCCAGGCACTGTATATCGATGGAGAAGAGGACATTCTCAATCTTCCCAATACGCTATTCTATTCCATGGAAGGCATGGTGGATAAATACGTAAACCTGACAGGCGGCACCCATAGCATAAAGGTTATGTATTCTGGTGATGCAGGAGCATTTCACGATGTGCTGTATGTTTCTTACTATGGTGCTTATGATGTAGGAGCTCCAATTTTTGATAAAACCTTTGAGGCAGAAGCGGCAGACTTTAACCCTGAAAGCTTAGCTGTTACAGAAAACGAAATTTCAGGGTTCTCTGCAAGTGGCTATGTAACAGACCTTTCCCTTGTTCCCACCGAAGAAAAGGGTGGCATCCGCCATGTTGTGCATGTTCCCGAATCCGGACTTTATAACATTCTGTTCCGCTATCGGGCAGAGGATGATGGTGCAATACGCCTCTTTCTCGACAACACCAACCTCACTTTTTCAAATCACCTTACAGATGTGGAAATTGAAGCTACAGATACCTGGAATGATGTTTACACCACTGTTTTTCTTCGTCAGGGGTTAAACCTTATTGACTACGACATGACCATTCACGGCGCAGTTGACTTTATGCGTGTTATAGCCTCAGACAGCGACCAATCGGTTACATATGAGGCAGAAGATGCTCAGGGCACCTATAGTGTAGCGCAAAATAGCACTACAGCCTATGTTCTGCCCATGGCAGGAAGCGAGAATGCTTATGAAACAGAAGGCAGCTATATGGAGCTTAATGTGAATGCAGATGCTGACGGACTTTACAAAATGCAGGTTTTCCAGTCTAATGACGAGCTTTGCGGAACACATTCCTACAACATAAAAATAATCGACCGCTATGCATCCTTTGCAGTTAACGGAGATTATAAAAATGCAACGCGTTATTTCTTCCCCAATACCTTCTCGGACGATACCTTCCTTGAAAGAACAATTCCCGTAGAGCTTAAAAAGGGTGAAAATACAATACGCATTTATAACGACGATTCCTGGCAGGTGCTTTGGGGTGGAAGCAAAAACACCCCCGGCACAAATCGTCTTTTGAATTACACTCCCAATTTCGACAAATTTATTCTTACCCCTGCAGTTACCGAGGCACCGCTCCGAGAAGCAGGCTATAAGCTGGACATTTCGTCTTCTGCAAACGGCTACATTTATGCAGACAAAAATGTGGCACATGATGGCGAAACGGTAAAGCTGTTCCTTCTTCCCGAGGGCGATATATCCGCTCTCAGTGTAAACGGCGAAAACATTCTGTCCACACTTAAAACAGAAGACAACAATCTTTTCACAACAGAAATTACAGTTAACGGCGATTGCAGAATCGTTGCAACCTTTACCCCTGCCGTGGAAGGCGATTGGACACCTGAAGATAGCGAAGAAACAATTGTTATCGATGGTGAACGCTACCTCATTACAGGCGATAATCTTTACCTTAACCCCAACTTCTCAGACAATTCAGGCAATGATATGGACCAGTGGTACGTAGGAGCAAACACAACCGGTCACCCGGAAAATGCAACCTATCAGGTTCCGAAAATCAATCCTGATGGGTCTCTTGAAAACCTTACCCCCATTGCATCTTCGGGTTATCTTACAACAGGCGCATTTGAGAGAGACGGCGAAAACACCTTCTATTACGGCAGAGACAATTCAAGCACATACCTTGTTGAGCACATGAGCAGCGACTGGAAGTACTCGGCATGGAACGGCAACCGCTCGCTGTTGTCCTTTGTGCCAATTAAAGAAAACACCAACTATTACTTCTCCTTTAAGGCGTACACCGTAAGCGGTAAAGCATCTGTACGATTTGGCGCAATCGACATGGACGAGGGCGACAATTTCTATGTTCCTGCTGACTATTCAACAACAGATTCTTTAAACTTTACATCAAGCAGTTATTTCAACTGCACAAATGGCGATATGCAGAATGTGGGCGGAAGCTGGGAAACCTATTCACTCTCATTTAACTCAGGCGAAGGCGCCGACTACTTTTTGTTCAACGCCTACTGGCTTCAGATGTGTGAATATCTTTGCATAGGCGACTTTAAGCTTTATGAGCTTTCAGCACAAGCTCTTACAAAAATAGCAGCAATCGAGCAGCTCTCCGCATTTATTGCAGAAAAAGGCAGCCCCCTTTCTCTCCCCGAGAAAATAAACGCAGTTTCTGAAAAGGAAGAAGACATAGAGCTCGAGGTCGAATGGCTTAATGCCGAGGCGGTTGATACAACAGTTTCGGGCACATATCTTGTAACAGGAAGGCTGGTTGCTCCCGAAGGCTATTATTTGGAAGATGAATATATCCGCATGAGGGTAATTGTCACAGACAACCTCTGTGAAATAGTTGAGTGGTCAGATTCAATGGTAAAAATAAAGTGCTACCAAAGTAAAGAGGCAACATTGGTGGTTGCAAGCTATAACGGCGATACACTTACAAATGCAACCTTAGTTCCTGTTTCCCTTAAAAAGGGTGAAACAATTACAGAGGAAATATCGCCTGATGCAGGCGACAGTGTGAAGCTGTTTGTTATCGACAAAGAGTGTGTAAAGCCTTTGTGTGCTGTAAAAGCATTTTAAGAAAGGAACAAAGTGTCTCCGACACTCTCTGACGATAGTTGCAATTAAAGTAAACAGAGGAGAAAACACTTTGTAATGCCTTTGTAGCTTTTCCGAGTCTTGCGAGGAAATTCTCGCACGGCAATAATATAAAATTTATTTTTTG
>JAFQLL010000083.1 GCA_017414645.1 Clostridia bacterium
AAAAAATAAATTTGATTTTATTGCCATGCGAGAATTTCCTCGCGAGGCTCGGAAAACGCATATGGCATTACAAAGTGTTTTCTCCTCTGTTTACCTTAATTGCAACTATCGTCAGAGAGTGTCGGAGACACTTTGTTCATGTTAACTTAAATTTTGAAGGCTTTGTCTACGGGCACAGAATAAATAACGCCCTGAGCCTCTGAGTTTATGCCAAAGTCCTTGTTAACTGCGCTCATAATTTCGTTGCGGATGCTGTCGGGAGCGAAAATTGCAACAATTTCCTTTTCCTCCTGAATTTGCAAGTCGGAAATATGCTCGCTCTTTTCAGCACCTGTCATTCTGGCACGTATAACCGTACCGCCTGTTGCACCTGCCTTTTTCGCAACGTGCATAACATCGTCTGTGTAGCCCTGGTTAACTGTTATAAAAATTAAGCTGTGCTGATATTCGCTTGCCATTGCGTTTTCATCTCCTTCAAATTCAATGTCCTGAGTGCTGTGCAGGATAAGCTCGCTTGTAATTCTGCCTATGGCTGTTGTTGACAAAATCATCATTAAGCCGTTGTAGCCTGTAGCAGAGCCTAAATCCTTAGCAATGCTTGTTGCCAATGCTTTAACTGCCTTATAGGGTGCAAAGGAAAAAACAACGTCCTTGTAGTTGCTGGCAAGACCTAAAATGTCCATCATTTCGCTGGAGGCTGTGCCCATGGCTGTGCTTTGCATATGAAAATCAATGGAGTGCTTCTGCATCATAGATATGTAGCTTTTTGCCCTGCCACGCTCTATTATGGAGATTACCATCATAATTCTGTTTTCGTTTTTAGCCATTATGCAATCTCCTCCTCGTCATCGTAATAAAGAATATCGTCCTCGATAAGGCTGAGCTCGTAATGCACCTTTGAAAGCATTCTCTTTCTTTTTACGTTGCTGTAAAGCCCCATTACCTGAATTGTAATAAGAGGGGTCATTGCAACCATTGCAACAAGACCGAAGGCATCTGTTAAAACATTGCCGTCCAAGGCTTCACATGCACCTACCGCAAAGGGCAGCATGAAGGTTGTTGTCATGGGACCCGATGCAACACCGCCCGAGTCGAAGGCGATACCTGTGTAAAGAGGGGGAACAAAAAATGTAATTGCAAGAGAAATTACATAGCCCACAATAAGGAATGGGTAAATGGGAATTTGCGTAACAACCCTCAGCATTGCAAGTCCTACAGAAACACCAACGCCTATTGACAAAGCCAGGCCGATGGCTTTCTGAGTAATGGCGCCGTTTGTAATTTCTTCAACCTGCTTCTTTAAGGTGTGTACCGCAGGCTCGGCAGAAACTACAAAGTAGCCCATGAGCATGCCTATTATTACAAGCATGTACTTGTTGCCGTTTGTTGCAATTGTGCCTGCAATGAGCTTGCCTGCAGGCATAAAGCCAACATTTGCCCCTGTAAGGAACAGCACAAGGCCTACGAAGGTGTAAATAAGACCAACGCTTATTTTTAAAACCTGATGCTTTTTAAAACGGCGGAAAATAAGCTGGAAAAGAATGAACACACCTACGATGGGCAAAAATGCGGTGCTTACCTCATGAGCGTACACGGGCAGCTCATACACAAAATGCATAAACGCATCCATTGTTGTTATGTAATTGTAAACCACGCTCTGTGTTGTTTCCGAGGTGGGCGAGAAGCAAATGCTCAGAAAAAGAACCGACAAGATGGGCCCTATGCTGCAAAGTGCAACAAGACCGAAGCTGTCTTCGCCTGAGTGCCTATCGCTTCGGATAGACGCCATACCTGCGCCAAGAGCCATGATAAAGGGCACTGTAATGGGGCCTGTTGTAACACCGCCCGAGTCAAAGGCTGTGGGAATGAAATCGCTTGGTGCAAAAATGGCAAGAATGCCTGCCAGAATATAGAAGCCCAAAAGCATTTTTGAAAGGGGAATGCCCTTTCGTGTTCTTATCATGGAAAGAGCAAGGAATATGCCCACACCTACTGCAACAGATAAAATAAGAACAAGGTTGGGGATTGAGGGCACCTGCTCTGCCAGAACCTGCAAATCGGGCTCGGCGATAGTTATTAAAGCGCCCAGAACAAAGCATACAACAAGGGGTATAATTATGCTTTTCGACTTATTAATCTGCACACCAATACCTTCGCCCAAGGGCTGCATGGACATTTCCGAGCCTATTGTGAAAAGGCTCATGCCTGCCAATAAAAGCAGTGTTCCGAAAATGAACAACACAAGAATGCCTGCATCCAAAGGGGATATTGAAATGCTTAATAAAACTACAATTGCTGCTATGGGGAGTACCGAAGAAATGGACTCATTCATAGCTCCTTTTAAAAGCTTCACATAATCTCTCCTTAATTAACACTTAATAAAATAATATCAATTATAAAGAAAAAAGTCAATCCAAACAGGGTTAAGATTGACTTAAGATTAACAAAAATTAACAACAGCAGCAAAGACGTGAACCGCAACACAGATTAAGCGCAAGGTTTGCAGCACAGCACTTTATGCAGTAGTCGGTGTCTATATTGAATTCTCTGCCGTAGCCTTGCCCCGTACGGCGATAATCCTGATAAAAGCCCCCCTCGCCGTTAAGGGCAGCATTGAGGTTTTGATAGGTTGGATTATTGGGCTCCATACCTGCGGCAGTGCGTGCATATTCACGGGCAAGTATGTTGTTACCAAGGCGTGCATTTGCAACGGCACTAAGGTAGTACCACATGGCATTGCGTTCGGTGATTGAGTTAAGGGTGTTTATCGCCTCGCGGAAATAACCCCGCTGAATGTAAATCGAGGCTGAACGAAGGCGTGCATCCGCATTGGAGGCAGAGTCAGAATAGCCTGTGTAGTCCCCTCCTGTATTGTTCCCGTTTCGCATGTCCATAATGCGGTTGTACGCCTCGCCGATTTCCTTGAATTTTTCCTCAGCTGCCTCGGGGTTATCGGGGTTAAGGTCCGGGTGGTATTTGCGGCACAAGGCGCGATATGCTTTTTTTATTTCGTCATTTGTAGCACTTGGCGAAACGCCGAGCACTTCATAGGGGTTTTTCATTTAATCATTCCTTCTGTGAGGTGGGCTGCCATATGCCCGAATAGATAATGTTGCGCATAATTTCAATGTTGTCAACCAGTGGCAGCTTTTCAAAGCGCATTGCACATTCTGTTGCCATCATGTTAAGTAAAATTTCACATTCCTTTTTAAATTCGGGCGTGTTATACATTCCCTTTAATGGGTTAGGGCGGTTTTTCTTAATGTCCTCTTCTATATCGTCACGGGCATCGGCAATGTATATAAACTTACCTAAGAAAAAGCCCATTTCAAAAAGCGTTCTTTTCCACATGTCGTCATTGGGGGTAAAAACCTCGCCCAGTATGGTGCCGAAGAGATTTGCACATTCTTCCAATGATGCACCCTTTTCCTTTTCCGACAATTCAACAAGGCAATTCTTTATTTTTTCGCACTTGCCGGGGTATTTTTTTTCAATGACTTTAAATTTCGGTTTAAGATAAAAGCTATATAAAAGCTTTATAACATTTTTATCGTCCTGCCAGTCGTCAATGCATTTGTAATAGGCTAAAAGAATTGTCATGTCGGCAACGAAAGACGAGTATTCATCTGTTGTTTCAACATGCTTTTTGCACCCGTGGCAAATGCAACCCTTTTTACAGGTGTGGTTTTCCGAATCGTAAAGTGAATTTAAAAGCATGGCAAGAAAGGTCATGTCGTAGTTTAAACAAAGGGACGAAAAATAGCCCTTTTTCTTAAGTGCACGGCAAATGCCGCAGTAAAAGGCTCTGTAAATGTCAAACTCTTTAAACTTTAATTCGCTCTTATTTACAATAACTCTGCCAAACATCAGCTTTTCCTCTTTAAAACATTGCCGCAGGGGCAATTTATGTTTATTTTGCCTCTGCCACGAGGCACACGAAGGGTTCTTTTGCATTTAGGGCACATAAAAAGCTTCGCCTGACCCTTGTTTTTGAATTTTGCCTTAATAAAGGACACGTAGGGCACAACCTTTGCATTTTCCATTCTGCGCTTGTAAACGTTTTTGGAAAACATCCTGTATATTGCATAGCATAAGCAAACCATGCTTAAGCCTCTTAAAATGCCAAGCAAAGGGGAGAGCAGGCTGAATATAACCGATGCAATAAGAAGCACAATATTCAATTCGTCGCTGCCGTATCTGCCCCGCATAAATGATATAAGTTTTTGTTTCATTGTAATTCACTCCTATGACGCAATTATAATTATAATACTTTTACCTGTTATTGACAATATGTAAACAAAATATTAAACTTTTCACTCTCTGCTATGGGGCAGTGCAAATTTCTGTTGATTATTTTACCGTTTGAGAATATAATTGGGGGTATAAGGAAGTGACAGCATGAAAAAAAGTAAAACACAAACCTTTATGGCAAGTGTTGCCATGGTTATGTGCTCGCAGATTGTAATAAAGCTATTAGGCTTTATGTACAGAATAGTTATAACGAATATTAATGGCTTTGGTGACGAGGGTAACGGCATTTACAGCTATGGCTACCATATTTACGTGCTTTTATTGGCAATATCCTCGGTAGGCATACCAAACGCCATTGCAAAGTTAGTAAGCGAAAAATGTGTAACGGACGACTTTAAAAGTGCGTATCGCATATTCCGCTGTGCGTTAATTCTTTTTGCTGTAATCGGTGCTCTTTTAGGTGTAGGGCTTTACTTAGCAGCACCTCTTATCGACGCTGCCATGTTCGATACCCCCACCATTGTAAGGGTTTTACGGGTGCTTTCGCCTGCAATACTTTTTGTATCGGTATCAAGTGTTATACGCGGCTTTTTCCAGGGCATGAAAAACATGAAGGCTACAAGCACCAGCCAGGTTATTGAGCAGCTCATTAAGTGTGTTGCAACAATTTTAATAGTTGTTGCAATTGCAGGCAATTCTCCCGAGTTTATGGCAACAGGTGCAACAGTTGCCACAACCCTTTCAACCTTCCTGTCGCTTTTGTATGTCATCTGGTTTTATAAAGCAAACAAAGAAGATATCCGAGAAAGGCTTGCAAACTCCAAACCCTTGGCGCATGAAAGCTTTTCTAAGATTGCAAAAAGCATTCTCTATGTGGCAGTGCCGATTTCCCTTGGCTCAATTGTTGCCAGCATCAACCGCGTTGTTGACCTTACAACTGTTGTGCAGGGCTTAAAGGTGGCGCTTAGTGGCACTCCTGATTTAGACAACGTTACAATGGCACTCAGCGGCATGCTCAGTAAGGGTGATGTTATCATAAACCTGCCCCTTGCCTTAAACATTGCCTTTTCAACTGTTCTTGTGCCCACTGTTGCAGGGGCAATGGCAGTTGGCGACAAGAAAACAGCCTGCGACAAGGTGAGCTTTTCGCTCCTTGTTTCCATAGTAATAGCATTGCCTGCAACAATAGGTTGCATGGTGTTGGCTGACGAAATTTTCCTCATGCTTTACCCAAATGCTCCCGAGGGCGGCTATCTCTTTGCGATAAGTGCAATTACCATTTTCTTCAGTGCAATAACCCAGACAAACTCAGGCAGCCTTCAGGGCTTAGGTAAGGTATTTGTACCTGCCATTGCATTGGTTGTGGGCGGCGTTGTAAAGCTTATTGTAAACCTTGTATTAATTCCTATCCCCGAAATAAACATTTTAGGTGCTCCAATAGGCAGTGTGCTTTGTCAGGCAATAGGCTGCATAATTACCTTTAGTGTTGTGTATAAGAATCTGCCTATGAAGCTGAGCGTAGTTAAGTATGCTTTTAAGCCTCTGACGGCGGCGTTGATAATGGGCGCAGTTGTATTCATGGTTTCAAGAGGTCTCACAGGTTTTGTGGGTAATACTGTTTCAACCATTCTTGCAATCGGAATGGGGCTTGTGGTTTATGCCCTGCTGGTATTTTTCGTGTTCCGCATTTTTAACGAGGATGAAATTAAACAGCTTCCCGGCGGAAGAAGCCTTAACAGCCTTATAAGCCGTGTGAAAAAGGGATGATTCAAGAAAAATTGTATAATTATGAAAAAAACACTTGCAAGTAACAAAAAAGTGTGGTACAATCCATTTGTTAAATTATCAGATAAAGAATAAAAGGCGGTGTGTATAAATGAATATATTTTTAACAATACTCTATATCGTAGTAGCAGTTGCACTTACAGTAACAGTACTTTTCCAGCAGGGTAAGGACCCCAGAGAAGCAAGCGCAGTTATGGGCGGTAGCGGTTCCTTCTTCTCCAAGAATAAGGGCGCAACAAAGGAAGCTTTCCTTGAAAAGCTCACAGCAGCTACAGCAGTTCTTTTCGTTGTTCTCTCTGTTGTAATGTTTATCTTTGTAAAGTAATTTTGTAAATCAAAGGGCTATTGCGTTTGTGCAATAGCCTTTTCTTTTTTAACGCGAGGTAATAATGAACAGAAAAGAAAAAATCAAAGCTTTTATCGAAAGCGACGTATATGTGCCCATGACCGCGGCAGACATTATGCACTGCCTCGGCGTGCCTCAAGAGGACAAGGACGAGCTTCTTTCAATTCTTGCCGAGCTTGAAGGTGAGGGCGAAATCATATACACTAAAAAAAGAAAATATGTGCCCTGTAAAAAGAACGGGTACATTGTAACCACCTTTTCGGGAAGCGGTAAGGAATATGGCTTTGCAAGGCTTGATAGCGGCGATTTGTTTATTCCGCCCGATTCAACGAAGGGAGCCATGGACGGCGACACAATCCTTGTTCACCCTACCATTAAGGGCAAAAACGGCAAAACAGGCGAATGTGAGGTTGTGCGCATCTTAAAAAGAGGCATAACACGCTTTGTGGGAACATATAAAGAAGGTAAGTACTACGGCACAGTTAAGGCCGACAACAACCGCATAAGCGGGCTTTTTACAGTTGTGCAGGAGGATAGCCTCGGTGCACTTGATAACCAGAAGGTGCTCTGCGAAATTGAATCCTATCCCACACATGACCACTACGCTGTTGCAAAGGTTATTGAGGTTTTAGGCTTCCCTGACGACTTCGGGGTGGACGTTTTAAGCGTTATATATAATTACGGCTTTGAAATTGAGTTTCCTGCCGAGGTTATAAAAGAGCTTGAATCAATTCCCGACAGCGTTACCGAAATTGAAGAAGGCAGGCTTGATTTAACCTACAAGGTTATTTTCACCATTGACGGAGCAGATACAAAAGACATTGACGATGCGGTTTCCATCGAAAAGGTGGGGGACTTGTGGCGACTTGGTGTTCACATTGCCGATGTTTCAAACTATGTAAAACCGGGTAGCGCTCTTGACAAAGAAGCCTTAAAGCGAGGTACAAGTGTGTACCTTGTGGACAGGGTTATCCCCATGCTTCCGCCTAAGCTGTCAAACGGTATATGCTCCCTTAACGAGGGCGTTTTACGTAACGCCATGAGCGTTTTTATGGACATAAACCTCCGTGGCGAGGTCGTTTCCTATTCTTTTGCGAAAAGTGTTATAAAGTCGAAAAAGAAAGCAACCTACGACGATATTTTTGCTATCATATCAGGTGAGGCAGACGAGAGCATTGCAGTTGAATATGCCCATATCATGCCCTCGGTTTATGAAATGCACAATCTTTTCAAGGTGCTCAAAAAAGCATCGCACCAAAGGGGCAATGTGGATTTTGACATGCCCGAGGCAAAGGTTATATTGGATTCCGGCGAGGCTGTAGACATTGTGCTCCGCGAGCGCAACGAAGCACATATGATGATTGAAGAGTTTATGGTTATCACAAACTCTACCGTGGCAGAGCATATGACAAAAGCAAACTTGCCCTCTGTATATCGAATACACGAAGCACCCGACGGCGACAAGCTGGACTCTTTTAAGGCGTTTGTTTCAACCTTGGGCTTAAAACCGCCTGTTGGCAACATTACCCCCTTGAAATTGCAGCAGTTTTTAGATAGTATAAAAGACAGGAAGGAATTCCCTGTTGTGGCACAGGTGGCTTTAAGAAGCATGCAAAAGGCAAAGTATTCACCCGAAAATGCAGGGCATTACGGGCTTGCGCTTGCCTACTATACGCACTTTACGTCGCCCATCCGTCGCTACCCCGACCTTTGCTTCCATCGCAGCTTAAAGGCGGCTATCGAAAACGACAAAAGAATGATGAGCTATATTAAAAAGCACAACAAGGAAGCGGCAGAAGTATCCAGCGAAAGAGAAATTGCCGCAGAAAGATGCGAAAGAGACGTGGACGATATTAAAAAGGCTCAATGGATGGCAAAGCATATAGGCGAGGAATTTGACGGTATCATTTCTTCTGTCACAAGCTTCGGCTTTTTTGTAATGCTTCCCAACACAGTTGAAGGCCTTGTCCGCATCGAAAACATGACAGGCGAAAGGTTCGACTACGACGAAAAGTCCCTCAGCATACGCGGTTACAAAACCACCTATAAGCTGGGCGACGAAATAAGGATAAAGGTTGTGGGCGTAGATGTTGCCCAGGGCCGTATTGATTTTATGCCGGAGGGTATGGAATATGGAGAAAAACAAAAGACAGTTAGCAGTAAACAGAACGGCAAGGCACGAGTATTTCATCGAGGAAACAATCGAGGCAGGGCTGGAGCTGTTCGGAACAGAGGTAAAAAGCATTCGAGAAGGAAAGGCAAATCTTAAGGAGAGCTATTGCGAAATTGACAAGGGCGAAATGTTTATACATGGTATGCACGTGTCACCTTACGAAAAGGGCAATATCTTTAACCGCGACCCCTTAAGGGTTCGAAAGCTACTTTTGCACAAGCGCGAAATCATGCGTCTTTTGGGCAAGGTAAAGCAGGACGGTTACACTATCATTCCTCTGGATTTGCACCTTACAGGGCAGCACGTTAAAATGGAAATTGCTCTTGCAAAGGGTAAAAAACTCTATGACAAGCGCGAGGATGCGGCAAAACGCAGCGCAAAGCGCGAAATTGACCGTGCTATCAAGGAAAGAAATGCCTATTGATTTTGGGTGTTTCTTGTGCTAAAATAATCAAAGTGACTTATTCACTTATTCCCTATTAACTATTACTTTTTCCCTGCACAATGCATTGCATTGTGCTATATGGGGGCGTCATGGCTTCGACGGGGATCTTGAAAACTGAAGAGCGGGCAGAGGTGGAGACTCTTAAAACTCCGAAATTAAATTTAAACGCTAACAATAATTTAGCTTACGCTGCCTAATTACGGCAGCCGTCCTTCTTAAGAGTACCGCGGCTTAAGTAAGGGCGTCGACCAGCGGTGAACGTGATACGGTTAAGCTTTGCGCCGTACATGACAAATGAAGCTACTAAAACAGGTAGGCCGTCAATAGCCGCCCTGCAGAGGGAATGTTAAAATGTTGGCTGCGCCCGGAGAAAGCGGTCGGATGGGCTTTCGGACAGGGGTTCAACTCCCCTCGCCTCCACCATTCATTTTCACGGAAAATGTGAAATTATTAGAATACACCTTATAGCAAGGTTTGCCTTGCCATAAGGTGTATTTTGTTGTTTGAGCCAGTATCGGCAAAAATCGCAAACTTTTTGAATTTTGGTAAAATTACAAGTCGGGGATAGGCAGGAATAAGCCTACAAAATAGGTGTGAGTCTGTTCTGGGCAGTACCGTAAAACTTTTTTTGTGAAAAAATTTGCAAAGAGTAAAGATGTATGAAAAATGGTTGAAAAAGATTAAAATCGGGTGTATAATTAGAGCATAAAAGACAAAGAGGCGTGCCGTAGTTTTGCCCACGTGTAAGACAAGGTTAAAACACAATAGAACCATCCCCCCTTATGTATATTTTAAGGTATTCACAATTTAGAAATTTCATGTTAAAATTATAACATACTAGACAATACTCACTATGCTGGGTGAAGTATCTTTCCTGTTACAAATTGTACGCTAATAATATAAAAGTGTACACTCTGACTTATCATAACTTCGTAATGGAAAGTAGTGAGTAAGCATATAGCAACCTTATCGTAAGAGTTAGTGCGTTTTTCGTGCACTAACTTCAGTTGGCGCACTTCTTTCTATGGAGGTATTGAATTTGAAAAAAATTATCAGTTCTGTGTTGGTTTTATTTGTGATTTTGGGAATGGCGTTGTTGCCCGTTCAAGCGGCGACAAACGGAAGTTGTGGTAGTGGTGTTCGGTGGTCTTTTAATAATGGCACTCTTACCATAAGCGGAACGGGTAGTATGTCAAACTATATGTCATTTTCTAGTACGCCTTGGTGTGATTTTAGGTTACAAATAAATACTCTTATAATCGAAAATGGGGTATCAAATATTGGTACAAGTACATTTTCCAATTGTACAGAGCTTACATCTGTTACTATTCCAAGTAGCGTATCATATATTGGAAAGTATGCATTTACTGGTTGCTGGCCAACAGATGTATATTATAGGGGTACGCCGTCAAAGTTGGATAAAATCATTTCAACAAACTTGGGCAATAGTAGTTTGGCAAGTGCGAGAATGCATTATATATTTACCATAACCCATAAGGCAAAAGAGGATGACGCTGTATCAATTTCGTCCATTGATGTATATTATGATAATACAAGTATCGACTATAATTTTTTTGTAGAATCAGACAAGCCGATTTACAGTATTTTTATATTAGCGGTATATGATTCTGACGGAAAATTGACAACTATTTTTGAAGCTGATACACTTTCGGGAGAGACTGAAAAGCTGATAAGTGGAACATTGCCTGTTACAGAAAAAGATTACGCTTTTTGTAAGGCTATGATTTGGAACAGTTATTCTGAAATGAAACCGCTCACAAATGCGATTCTAATAGAGAAATAAAACACAAGAAGGACAAATCGGGACGTACATTTTTTGTCAACCTTAAGATAACAAACTTTATTTAACCACCAATAAAGTTGTTTACGATACAGGTTTTGAGTCGTTCCAACAAAACAACTTTGCCGTGACGCAATAGCCAGCGGTTACACGTCGCCTCCACCACTAAAACAAAAAAACGCCTTATGTAAGGCGTTTTTGTTTTGGAAATAAAAGTGAGGGGGATTGAACCCTAAGAGGGCACGAGGCGTTAAATGAAACAATCCGGTGAATTATTTCATAGCCGAGTGGTGCGAAGAGACAGCCCGGCACCAAACCGGGTGGCGATGAGCAGGGCAGATTTTGTGAAAATCTGCTTCCCCTCGCCTCCGAATTCTTTGAACGGAAAATGTGAAATTATCAAAATGCACCTTATAGCAAGGTTTGCCTTGCCATAAGGTGTATTTTGTTGTTTAAGCCAGTATCGGCATAAAATGTAAACTTTTTGAATTTTTGTAAAATTACAAGTCGGGAATG
>JAFQLL010000084.1 GCA_017414645.1 Clostridia bacterium
GCAGAACATTCAAAGACGGTTTTTAGTTCTATTTTACATTTTTTAATTTTTACTTGTTTTTCATAAGTAGAGGAACGCTTAATATGCGTTCCTCTTTTATATATGTCTTTGAATTACGAACAAACCTCACCTCTCGGAGTACCTTTGTACACCTTCGGGTTCGCTTTGTCCGTTCTGCATCCAAACTCATTCAGCCTATTACGGCTGATGCCTTTGGCGCAGAACATTGCTTGAAAATCATACTTGTTTACACAAAAAAGCGAAGGATTAAATCCTTCGCTTTTTATCATTCAACATTTTCCGAGGATGCTTCCTCTGAAGGTGGTTTAATTACCTCGCCTGCTTCGTCAAAAACATAGCTGTAATAGTTATTATCCAGTATGCCGTAGGAATACTTTTTCATGGCATCAACCTTTTGCTTTGTAATTTCAACGTAGCTTTCTTTTTCAGCATAGTCCATATTTACATAGGGCGTGAACACACCGGTGTGTGCGTCATACTCACCTTTTTCTGTTATCCAGTTCCAGGAGGAGCCGTTGCCGAGAATGTTAAGCACAACAATGTTCTCACCCGGAGACAATATGTCCTTACCTGTTATAAGGCGTGAATCGTACTCTACCCCAAAAAGGTTTGCAAGAGTTGGAACAATGTCGTAGGCAGAGCAGGGCTTTTCTACCACTACAGGCTCCGTCATGGAAGGTGACCAGAGAATGAAAGCATTTCTGTACAGGTTAAAATTGCTTCGCACGTCCTTTTCTTCTATGCCATAAAGCTCTGCAAGCTCCCTATCCTCCAAAGCATAGGGGTAATGGTCACAGCTCATTGCAAAAACAGTGTTGTCCAGTTCACCTGCCGCCTGCAGCTTTTCCATAAGCACGGCAAGCATTTTTTCAACCTCGTACTGGCAGGCAAAGTACGCCTTTACACCTTCGCTGTATTCCCATTCTGCAGGAATTTTGTCACGGTTTCTTGCCGACATGTTGTTTCCGCCCCAGTTATAGAAGGCGTGACCGCTGACAGTCATGTAATAGGTGTGGAAGGGCTTTTCCGAGGAAAGAAATTCATCGGCAGTAAGAAGCGCAAGCTCCTCGTCGGAATTGGGCCATAAGCCCTTTGTAAACTTAAGCCCGTTACCAACAGCCTTGAACACATCGTAGCCGAAATTGGGGTGGGACTTATGGCGTTCATAGTAGGTGTAGGTATGGTTATGATAGGCATAGGTGTTGTAGCCTTCTCTTTTAAAAATGTTTCCCAAAGAGTAGTACTGATTTGTTTTTGCGGAGTTTTCAATGCAATTTGCCTTTGAGTAGAAATTGCCTGTCATAACAGCATATTCGCCTGTTGCTGTGCTTCCGCCCCAAAGAGAGGAATAAAAGTTCTCAAACCTGAAGCCCTCGGTGTACATTTTATTCAAAATGGGGGTTAAATCGGGGTTTATTGCTTTATGGCTGAAGCCCTCTAAGCATAAGAAAATAAGGTTTTTACCCTTGAACATGCCTGTATATTCATTTTTTTCGGTGGGAGGAACGCTCTTGAAATAGTCATGCATTCCGCTGATTTTTTCGTTTTTCGTATTGCTTTTCAAATATTCAAAGTCGATATCAAGGCTATTGTATTCAACCTTTTTTATATCTTCGCTTATAACCTCGATGCTTTCGTAGGGGTTAACAACCTCACCCTCGCCCACATTAAACACAGTACCAACCAAATCAAGCGTGCTGCCGAAAACAATGCCGTAATTTTTAAAGCCCTTCTGCATGTCGCCTGCTATGTAAACTGCTGTGTTTCTGTTTTCCTTAGGTAAGAAGGAAACACAGGAAAACAGGGCAACCATAATGCACACGAAGGCTACGTGCAAGCGTTTTGCTGCAGAGGGTTTATAAAGCTTTTTTCTGAACACGCCAAAGGCAACAAGAGGCAAAAAAACGCAAAGCACCAAGGGAACAGCTTTTATTATTGCAACCAATGTTTCACGCCAGAACTGCATTAAATCCCCTGCCATGGAGGTGTAGCTCCATGAGAAAAAGGAACGGAAGAACCCGTAGTATACCAGCTGTACGGAATGCAAAAACCCTGTAAGAGCTAAAAACACAATCCCCAATGGTGTAAAATATTTTTCTTTCACAGAGGAAAGCACTATGTCAGCTAAAGAGCCAAGAAAAACAGAAAAGAGTGTTATTTTAAGAAGGCCTTCCAATTCGAAGCCAAAATAGAAAAAATGCGAAAACAGCTCAGAGAACAAAACTGCTAAAGGAAAAAACAGCCTTGCAATTGCCTCGCTTTTATTAATTCTACTCACCCTCTCGCCTCCTTTCGACAAATTCGTGCATATTCTAACACATATTATACAAATAATCAAGCACTAAGTATTTCCTTTTGCACACAAAAAAGGTCGCACAACCTGCGACCTTTTTTATTAATCCACTTTAATTACTTGCCTGCCTTAAGTAAATCTCTGATTTCTGTAAGAAGCTCTTCCTGTGTGGGGCCCTTGGGTTCTTCTGCTACAGGAGCCTCTTCTTCCTTCTTCTTAAGCTTTTCGCCTGCCTTTGTCATAACACGGATAACAACGAAAATTGAAAGTGCAATGAGCACAAAGTCAACAACATTCTGAATGAGGTTACCGTATGTAAGAGCAACCTCTGCCTTAACAACCTCCTGTGTAACCTCGTCTACAACCTCGGGAGAAAGCACCCACTTCCAGTCGGTAAAGCTTACGCCACCTGTCATAACGGAAACCAAGGGCATGATAACGTCGCTAACGATAGAAGTAACGATCTTACCAAACGCACCACCGATTACAACGCCGACAGCCATGTCGATAACATTACCCTTTAATGCAAATGCCTTAAAATCCTTTAAAAAACCCATTTTTCTTTTCCCCTTTTCTACAAATTATATTTAAATTTTATCGTATTAGATAGATTTTGTCAATATTCTTTTAGCGTTGCTGAATTGTCGATATATTTTGCTTTGCAAAATTCGATATAACTCCGCAATGCTTCCTTTCGATATATGTTCACTGCGCTCACATTCGATATGATAAAAATCCTTGTGGGATTTTTATCGCTGATATGCTGCTAAAGCAGCATATCTACCACCCACATTTTTAAAACAGCCAAGCTTTCGCGGATATAGCAGGGTGCCATGTTGTACCATTTTAAGCCTGCGTGCTTGTGGTGCACCTTTTCAAAGCCTTCCATTTTTGCAATCTGCACCCCACGGTAAATGTGGAAATTGTTTGTTACAACCACAACGGAATAATCGCCCTCAAAATACTCGTCCAGGATTTCTTTTGTAAAGCGCATGTTTTCGTTGGTGCTTGTGGCTTTTTCTTCTTTTATTATTTTACTTGGGTCAACGCCTTTTCTTAAAAGGTAACCCTCCATTGCCTCCGCTTCGGTAATTGTTTCCTGGTAGCCTTGCCCACCCGTTACAACTATCATAGCATCGGGGTTCTTTTTGTGGTATTCGATTGCAGCATTAAGCCTGTATGCCAGGGGCACGGTAACCCTGTCGCCCCGTATGCCTGCACCAAGCACGATAACGGCATCCTCGTTATAATTTACGTTGTCGAATTGGCCATAGGCGGCAATGAACGCCACAAGGCACAGCTCAATACATACAAGGATAATTACGCCTCGCTTTGCCCATTTAAGAGAGCCCTTTTTTGTTTTTTCGTTTATTACTTTGTAAAAAATGCCCCATAAAAGGAAAAACACACCTGCGGCAACCGTTAAAATAACGCCTAAATTAAAATTTGAAACAAGGCTCATTACAAATCCGTCGCCAAAAAGAAAAAGCCCTGCTATTATCATCAATATTCTTACAACCATATCATTCACGCCTCTACTGCATTGTTAACACTAATGTCATTGAATTTTCACACAGAATATTATATAATAAATTTGATACAGAGTAAAGGAGAAAGAAAATGAAAAAACGGATTTTAGCTTTATTTTTAGTGTTAATGCTTGCTGTTTCGTGCTTCAGCTTTACTGCAACGGCTGCGGCAACAACTGTTTATGCTTCAATGAGTAACAATTCGCTTAACGAGGGTACATTTACCGCAATGGTATATATGTCCGGTGATAAAGATGTAAAGTTTGTATTAGGCTATTATTCCAAGGACAATATATTGCTTAGCTGTATAAGCGCACTTCTTGAGCCGGCCTCACCTTCTGCAAACACAACCTTAAGCCTCGAAATTCCCTCCTCGGTACAAGGCGGTGATTATGTAAAACTAATTGCTTTCTACCCGGAAAGCCTCGAAAGCGTTAAAGTAAACGGCACAAGCATTGTTTACTGTACAAAGCCACCCGTGGACATTGACACCATATACGAAGGCATGAGCGAACGCTATTACACAATTTCATCCCCCGATGGCGCATTGTCCGTTACCAAAAGGGTTGTTTCAGTTGCAGAAGAAGGCACACTCTTCCGTCTTAAGGACATGGCAGAGGGTTATGTTGCCTTTGAAGACTACCAAACCCCTAAATACCGCCTTGAATATACTGAAAGCGACGGTGTAAGAGTATACTTCTATTCTGCAGGCGGTGCAAAACAGCGCTGGATTATGGAAGAATATAATAATGGCTATACCCTTGAAAACGCAAACGGCGGTTATCTTGCAATAAAAGATGGTCAAGTCACTGTGCAGGATGAAAAATACGAATGGGCTGTTGAGTTTGCAGGCGAAACACCCTTCTCCACGATGACAGCAACCGATGCGTTCAAGCTCTTTACTGAGGACGAGCAGGATAGAATTATTGAAATATGCACATCTGTTGGTGCAGATGCTCTCCCCTTTGCTGCAAACGATAAGTCCTTCCTTGATGATTGTGAAAAGGTATTTAGTGACTTATATTATAATAATACATATACCCCCGAAGAAGAAAAGGCAAAAATTTTAGAGGCGCTTTCAAAGCCCGTTATGGGCACAGGCATTGTTGCGCCTGACTTTGAAACACCTACCTTCCCCGGTGGTGATGCTGTTATAACCCAGTCCTCTCCTGTAAAAACAAAGCAGGTTATGTGGGATTTAGTTGAAGAAAACGGTGTTATTTATTCCGCTTCCGCAGAGCACCCCTATACAGGCGCAGCTATAAATTGTTACCGCATTGATGTTACATACAAAACTTCCGCTTCTACTCAGACAGTTAAGCTTTACTGTGTTGACCCTACCTTTGCAAACGTTCAGAACGCTATTACGGCATTTGGTAAAATCCCCTACGAATACCGCAAAAACGTGAAGAATATGTATGTTTACTATTCTTCAACAGACAGCACCTATAACCTTGGCTATAACCCCACCTATGACGGAGACGAGCTTTTTGTTCGCCTTAAAGGTACGGCTACAGTTGAGGCAATGGTTGAAAGCTTTGTGCACGAGTTAGGTCACAGCCTTGACTATCATGCAAACGGCTACCCCGGTCTTTCCACACAGCATTGGTCCCAGGGCGCAGCATGGCAAAGCCACATTAAAGCCGACATTGTAACAGTTTCAGGCTACGGCAACTCTAACCTTTATGAAAACTTTGCAGAGTTTGCCCGTCTTTACTGGCTCTGCTATTCTAACCGCGACTATCAGATAGGTATAGCTCAGCTTTATCCCAATACCTTTGCTTCCTACAAGCGTGCACTTAATAAAATCGGAGTGAAAGCATTGTACTAGGGAGACTCTGCTATGTTCAACGTTTTGAAAAAGAAGCTTCCCATCAACATCCGTATATCCAAAATTTTTATTAATGAAGGTTTTCTGTGTGTAACGCCTCAAGAAGGTAATTTTGATATGATTTACCGTGCAGGTATGAGTGTAAACTTATTCACTGATGAAAAAACCAAAATATTAATATAATCCTAAAAGAACGAGGTGCAAAAAACATTTGTTTTTTACACCTCGTTCTTATTTGTTTTCTTCCATATCCTCTAATGCCGCTTTTACCGCTGCAATGACAAAGGCAGAAAACGTACATTCTTTCCCTTTGATTGCTTCTTCTACATTTTTCACAACGTCGTTTGGAAATCTTATTGTTTTGTTGGTAGTCGGCGGAATTGACGGAATTTTAAACTTACCCATACGGTCACCTCTGCAATGCATTTGTATTACAATAATTATATTTCACTATTTTTCCAAAATATGCATTGCATTTGTATTGCAACAGTGTTATTGTATATCTGAGGTGATTAAATGGCTGAGTTCTGCTTAAAATGCTGGAATAGAATCAATGGAAGAAATGATTTGAAAAACAAGTATGTTATGTCGAAAGAGCTTGAGTTTTGCGAAGAATGTATGGAATTCAAACATGTAATAGTTAGGGGAAAAGGCTCGAGCAGAGTTTTTTCTTTGATTTCAAGATTGTTTATTAACAAAAAATTATAAGGTCTAAAAGAACGAAGCAACAGCTCCGTTCTTTTTTCGTTCTTCACTTTGCACTCTGCAATTAAAACAAAAAATCCGCATCATATGATGCGGATTTTTTATAATCATTATTCAGCGTCAGCAGGAGCTTCTTCAGCTGCTTCTTCTGCAGCAGGAGCTTCTTCTACTGCGGGAGCGAGAAGAACCTTAATAGAAAGGCCGATCTTCTTAGCTTCCCAGTCAGCTTCAACGATCTGAGCGTCAACCATCTGACCAACTGTAAGTACATCAGCAGGCTTGCCGATTCTCTTTGTATCGATCTGAGATACATGGATAAGACCTTCAACGCCGGGGATGATTTCAACAAATGCACCGAAGGGAAGAAGTCTTACAACCTTAACATTTCTTACATCGCCAACAGCCATTGTGTTCTGAGCGATAACCCAGGGGTTGTCCTCTGTCTTCTTGTAGCCAAGAGAAATCTTCTTTGTTTCAGCATTAGCTTCGATGATGAA
>JAFQLL010000085.1 GCA_017414645.1 Clostridia bacterium
ACCGCCACCGATTTCTTCGATGATTTCTCTAAGTGTTGTGCCCATGGGAACTTCAACAAGACCTGTGTTGTTGATTTTACCACCGAGAGCAAACACCTTGGTACCCTTGCTCTTTTCTGTACCCATGCCCTGGAACCATTCTGCACCGTTGAGAATGATTTTGGGAATGTTAGCGTAGGTTTCTACGTTATTAAGTACTGTAGGTCTGCCGAAAAGACCCTTTACTGCAGGGAACGGAGGACGAGGACGGGGCTCGCCGCGATGACCTTCGATACTTGTCATAAGCGCTGTTTCTTCACCACAAACGAAAGCACCTGCACCAAGACGTACTTCAACGTTGAAGTTGAAGCCTGTGCCGAAAATGTTCTTACCTAAAAGACCATATTCGTTAGCCTGCTTTATTGCAATCTGCAATCTCTTAACTGCGATGGGGTATTCAGCACGGATATAGATATAACCCTGATCAGCACCGATAGCATAGCCTGCAATAGCCATAGCCTCTAAAACTGTGTGGGGGTCACTTTCAAGAATGCTTCTGTCCATGAACGCACCCGGGTCACCTTCGTCGGCATTACAGCAAACGTACTTCTGACCTTCGATGTTTCTGGGAACAAGGCTCCACTTAACACCTGTGGGGAAGCCGCCGCCACCACGGCCACGAAGACCGGATGCCTTAACGGTGTTGATAACGTCGTCGGGTGTCATTGTTGTAAGGGCCTTACCAAGAGCCTGGTAAGCGTCCATACCGATAGCTTCTTCAATATTTTCGGGGCTGATAACGCCACCGTTGTGAAGAGCAATTCTATGCTGCTTCTTGTAGAAGTTTGTTTCGTTAAGGCTCTTTAATACATCGCCGTCAAGTGTTTCGGGATATACAAGCTCCTTACAAACCTCGCCCTTTACAAGGTGAGAAGCAACAATCTTTTCAACGTCTTCAACCTGAACACGGCTGTAGAAGGTACCTTCGGGGTACACAATTACAATGGGGCCAAGTGCGCAAAGACCAAAGCAGCCTGTTTTAACCATCTGCACCTGATCCTTAACACCATATTTTTCAAGCTGAACGTCAAATTCCTTAAGTAAGGTTTCACTACCCGAGGAGGTACAGCCTGTACCGCCGCAAACAAGCACGTCGTACTTAACGCCTGCGTCGCCCTCTTCGCCTAAACGCATTGCAAGGGTAGGTCTTATTTTATCTCTTAACTGTTTAAGTTCGTCTAAAGTTTTCATTTATTATTACACCTCCCAAAAATTACATGTACTTGTCAAGAATGCCCTGAACATCGTCAACTGTGAGTCTGCCGTAAACGTCTTCGTTAACGGTAACAACAGGTGCAAGACCACAAGCACCTACACAGCGTGTAGCTGTAAGGGAAAACTTTCCGTCGGGTGTACATTCGCCAACATCAATGCCAAGAAGCTGCTTGAATTTTTCCAAAATATCACCGCTGCCCTTAACGTAGCATGCTGTACCAAGGCACACACCAATTTCGTACTGACCCTTGGGATTAAGGGAGAACTGCGCATAGAAGGTTACAACACCGTAAACCTCTGCCAGCGGAATACCTAAGCCTTCTGCGATAATTGTCTGAACTTCAATGGGAAGATAACCGTAAACGCCCTGTGCTTCGTGCAAAACAGGAATAAGTGCGCCCTGCATGTCCTTATGGGCAGCAATTATTTCTCTGAGCTTTGCTTCCTGTTCGGGTGTTCCCTTAAAGGGAATGGTTGCTTTTTTACTCATTTTTCTACCTCCTGTTATTTCTCTTTTTTCTCGAGACATAATCATATGGATTAATTATACAAAAAAAATACACAAAAAGCAAGACTTTTTGTGTATTTTAGGTAATTTATTATTTTGTAATTTCCACCACGCATGCTGCGCTTTTCATTTTTTCTGCCGAAACGGTGCAGTTAACCGTGCCACATTCGTTAAATTTACTTTGCAGAATAAATATACATCTGCCGCCCTCCAGCTTAATTTTTTCTTCGCCTATGAATTTGCCGGGGCCGTCTACAGCTACTACCACCTCTTCGCTGCAGGAGGGCACTAAAGTGCCGTTTTTATCGAGCGCTTCAACTGTTACCTGAGTCATGTCACAGCCGTCGCAGATAAGGGTATTGTAGTCGGGTGTAAGTCTGAGCGTGCATGCCTCCAGGGGGGTGCGCTGAGTATAGAGTGCCGCCTCTTCTCCGTCTATGTAACCTATTGCAGTAACCTCGCCGGGCTCATACCAAGCGTTCTCAAACACAAAGAACGGGTGCGGAAGGCTTGTGTATTGCCTTTTAGGCTCGCCCTCTACCCTTTTATGGTTTATGTAAAGCTCTACAGTGTCGCAGTTACTCATAACAGTTACAGAGAAGCACTCTGCCTCTTTAGCCTCTGCCTTTGCATCGACACCCTGAGCAACGTCGCCTGAAACGCCCTTTACAATAAGAGGCTTTAAGTCGTTGTCCCAATAGCTTGCAATGTAAACATTTGCACCGTGCTTATTTGCATCCTTTTGCGACATGTATAAGTTTGCCGCCATTTTAGGCAGGCGGAAAATGTCGTAAATGCCGCTGTAGAATACATTGTTGGATTTTGTGTAGTTTACCTCGTTGTCGTAGTCGAACATGCTCCAGGCAAAGCCACCTGCACAGTTGGGGTTAGAAAAGTAGTAGTTTACCTTGTCGGCAAAGTCCTTTGTGTAGGCAAGTGCCTGCTCGTCGGTTGCCCAGGGGCAGCCGTAGCCGTTCATCCAGCAGTCCCAGGAATGCTCCGTTACCAGGAAGGGCTTATGGATGGGGTTTTCGGGGTAAATATAGTGAGCTGTGTAAATGTCCTCTAAAAAATTGCTGTGCTCGTAGCTGTCCTGTCGGCGTGTGCCGTGGGTTGGTCTTGTAAGGTCCAATTCACGTGAAAGGCGGTTTGTTTCCTCATACAATTCATCACAGTCGTTAGACTCGTTAACCCTCACACCCCAGGAAAAAATTGAGGGGTGGTTTTTGTCGCGCTGTATCATCTCACGGATGTTTTGCTTATATATATTGCGCCAGTTTTCGTCGCCAACATGCTGCCAGCCGGGTGCTTCTTCAAACACAATAAGGCCTATTTCGTCACAGCGGTCTAAAAATGAGGGTGCCTGAGGGTAGTGTGAGCACCTTACCGCATTAAAGCCTGTTTGTTTTATCATGTCGGCATCACGCATCTGCAATTTATCGGGCACGGCTCTGCCTATCCAGGGCCACTGCTCGTGGCGGTTAATGCCCATTATTTTTATAACCTCACCATTTAAAAGCATTCCGTTTTCTTTAAATTCAAAGGTTCTGATACCTATGGGTGTTGTAACGCAGTCTGTTTCGGTTTCAACCTTCAGGGTGTAAAGATACGGGCTTTCAATACCCCATAAATGAGGGTTAAGTACCTCAACCTCTACCCCGCCTTCTGCAACTATACTACCATCTTTATCAAAAAGGGTTACGGTGTAGTCCTGCTCTTTGGAAAGCTTTACGGCAGTTTTAACAATTGCCCTTTCCTTTGTTGCAACAGGTGTTGTAACGGTAAAATCTTCAATGTAAGCCTTATTGGTAACAATGAGGCTTACGTTACGTACAATGCCGCCGAAAACGCAATAGTCAACCTGGTAGCCCTCGGGCGGAATATCCTTATGCTGTGTAGAGTCCACACGCACTGAAATAACGTTATCCTCGCCAAATAGAAGGTGGTCGGTTATGTCAAGCTCAAAGGGTGTGTATGCGCCCTTATGCCCGCCTGCATAATTTCCGTTAACAAAAACTTGGGCAACGGTTGCCACAGCCTCGAAGCGCACACGTATTTTTTTACCCTTGTATTCCTCACCTAAGGTAAAGTGCTTTCTGTAGCAGGATATGAAGCGATAGTCTTTGATATCATTTAAAAAGCTTCTGCCCTCCTCGCCCTTGTGGTGCTTTAAAAGGGTGTTTGCGTGAGGCACACTGACCAATTCGAACTTGCTTTCGTCGATTGTTTTTTCACAGCCGCAGGCTAAGTTCTCGGGAATGTAAAGCCATTCTGTATTAAAATTTATTACTTCTCTTTTACTCATAATTTCACATCCTTTTTTATATAGTACCATTATAAAAAAAACGTGTCAACGAAAAAACGTAGCCTTCCGTGACATTTTTGCGCCTTGTCTTGCTCAATGTGCCGATTCAAATGAATAGTGAATAATGAATGATGAATGATGAACAATTTCGGTTGAAAATCGCTTTCGCGATTTTCTTCATTAATTTTTCATTCTTCAATATTCATCAGCGTAGCGACTTCATTATTCATTGCATTTAATACAAAAAGCGTCCACCCATAGGTGGACGCTTTTAAATTTAATTACATATTGCTGTAGTCAAATACAATTGTATATGTTCCGTCGCCGTTATCTGTAATTGTAGTAACAGGAGAAACCTTAGAATTGTTGTTGTTAATTCTTACATACTGGTTGAAGAGATTAACATCAATCTTTGACTCGCCTTCTGCTGTAAGTGTAACTGTGTACTTGCCGTCTTCCAAGGTTGTTTCGCCAACTGTGAAGAATGCTTCGCCTGTGTAAGCGCCATTGCCTTCTGTACGTGCTGTAAGTGCAGAGTCAGAAAGTGTGAGACGAACACCTGTCTTGTTTACGTATGCATTAAGCACATCAACAAGAATCTGAGGCATGCTGCTGTAGTCGGTTTCGTTGCCGTCCTTATCGGCATAGCTGCCGTCAGTAACTGCACCGTTGCTGTCGCCCTCTGTATCGTAGCCCTTTGTAAGGAGACCTGCAGAAACATAGTAAATGCTTCTTGTTACGGGAGCGTTAGTGTATTCAAGCTCTGTTCCGTCAATGCCATCGATGCACTTGATATAAGGAACAGCTGTATAGTTACGGTTGTAGTTACTTACATTAAGGTTTGTAAGAGCAGTTGTAAATACTTCACCGTCGTTCTGCCACTTTTCAGCGGGAACGTAAAGCTCTGCTGTGCTGCCTTCTGCTGTAATCTTAACACCCATTTCCATGCTTTCATCGCTAAGAGCAAGAGAAGCAAGTGTATCGGATGCGTTTACAACTGTTATGAAACGAAGACCGCTGCCGCCAAGGAAGTTGCCGTTTTCGTCAACACCTTCACCAATTCTTACCTGTGCACCGTTAACCATGTCAACACCAAGTGCCAGAGGCATGTAAATGCCGTTGTTTGTGATTTCATCACCTGTAAGTGTTGTGAGGCGCTTACCGTTTTCTGTTTCAATGTTGTATACCTTGCCGCTTTCTGTTTCTGTAAATACAACATGGTCAGCTGTTTCTGTATACATTCTCATTGTACCATCGTTACGGATGTAAACTGTTGCAGAGCCATCTTCAACAAGCTGAACCTTGCTACCGCCCTTTGTAACCAGGCTTGCGCCGTTTACAGTTGCTGTGTAGGTGTCGTTTTCAACCTCTAAGAAGGCTGCATAGTCGCCCTGGTGGATTGCACCATAGGTTGTTGCTTCGCGGTTCATTACGTATGCACCTGCAATAGGAGCATAGAGTGCAAATGTAACTGTTGTTTTGCCTTCTGCCTTTGCCTTAACAACCAAATCTGTTACATCGATTGCAACACGACGTGTACCGTCCTGTACAATGTATCTGCCTTCGGAAAGTGTTTCGGCAGACTGTGTGATGGTGCTGTCGGACCAGAAAATGTCTTCAACGTTTGCAAATTCGTCGGGGTTGTAAGCTGCAGTTTCGTCAACCATAAAATCAACTGTACCTGCTGCAAGCTTCATTGTCTTACCAATACCAAGGTTCTGGTTAGCCTCGTAAGCGTAAAGGTTAAGAACTACAACCTCGCCCTCGTTAAATTGGGGAACATTGAATGTAAGGAGCGGAATTCTGGGACCACCAACGTAGCCGTTACCTGTTGTGGTAGAATTGCCGTCAGCATCCAGATCGGGTGCGTTGGAAACATCGTTAGAACCAATAAAGAGAAGGTTTTCTGCTATATTGAGTTCAGCTGCATCTCTTGTTGCATAAGTATCGTATAAAACTGCGTTCTGCTTATGCATCTGAACATAAACAGTCTGAGGTGTTTCAGAGTGAGAGGGCTGTACTGTAAAGCTCTGTTCCTCTGCAATCTTTACAATGTGAGCCACGTTGTCAGCTTCTGCATCGCCATTGTAAGGGTCAACAGTTTCATCGTGATAGGATAAGTAGAACTTACCTGTGGGAATTGTAACCTCTTCGCCGTAGAAGTATTCGCCAATGTTCATTGTTGCAAGGTGATTATCTTCCTCGCCTTCTACCTTGAGAGCTGCGCTTACGTCGATAGGATCAACGTCGTAAACCTTAATGTTTTCTGCTGTGAAGGTACCCATACCGTCACTGTTTGTGAACATTGCAACAGAGTCAATCTTGTCTGTATTTGTTCTGAAGCCGTGGTATTCAGCACTCTTTGCAACGCCTTCAGGTGTTATAACAGTAACAGAATATGTGCCTGCATTTGTGTCGCCTGTAATGAAGAATCTGTAGGGCTTATTTCTGCCTGCAATCATAAGTGTCTGTGTTTCTTCTCTTGTACCGTCACCGTGACCGTCCTGAGGCATGATTTCGCCACCGAAGTAAGAGGGGCTCACAAGGATCTGGTCTGCGCCGAAGAAGGATGTGTCGTTTGTCTTAGCGCTGTCGTTGAGGATAATCCACATGTCGCCGTATTCATGAACTGTAACGTCCATTTCAACTGCAAACTTACCTGTAACAGGTCTTTCAAGCTTCTGGTTACCATCCTTGCTCGTTAAGTCACTCTGACCGTTGTAGGAGTTGATTGTATTATGTGTGAAGGTTTCGGGGTAAACCATGATTGTAGCTGTAATTGTCTCGTCTAAGGGAACAAGCACCTTGTCGCCGTCAACGATGTAGCCTTCGTCCTCAGTAGAATCTGTTACTTCGTCGGTAGCATCCTCTGCATAAACGATTTCCGAGTAGAGGTCACCTGTAACAGTGTTTTCACCAATCTTAAGGTTATTAAGTTCCTCTTCTCTCCATACAACGCGGTCTACAACACCGTCCTCGTATGTAGATACATACTTGGGAAGGACAGGGTCGCTGCCTTCGATAATTGTTCTTTCGATGTTGCCCATTCTTATCATGTCGAGCTTGTAAAGACCGAAGGAACCAACCTCTGCGTTCTTGCTCCAACCAATGTTAAGCTTGAGGAAGTCGCTTTCTGCGTCAAATACAACGTAGTTTGTGCCGTCAACGAGCTTTATTGAAAGTGTGGGGTCGTAGGAAACTGTGTCAATAACGTCTGTCTGTGTGATACCTGCATATGTATCGCTTAAACCTGTTGCCTTGTATGTGAAGAGGTATGTTTCACCCTTTTCAATTGCCCATGCATTGTAGAAGCCGTATTCGGAGGTTGTTGTACCGTTTGCACGGATAATTACGGAGTCCTTCAAAGGAGCAGGAACGAATTCCACCTCACTGAGTTCACCAAGAGTACCGTCGTACCAGGTTTCAACACCATACTCAAAGTTACCGTTGGGAATAAGGTTTCTTGTTGCAATGGAGTAGGTCTTAGCTGTTTCGGAATTTGTATACAAATCGCCGGGGGTTAAATTGTCGTGTGACCAGTTATGGATAAGTGTTGTAACAGCACCTGTTGTTTCGTGATACTGAATAACCTGAATGTCGGTATCCTCGGTAAGTGTCTGAGCGGGAACTCTGTAAAGAAGGTGCTCGCCCAGGCCGGAGTAGTAGAACTCGGGGAATTCAATGCTTGCCACTTCGCCTTCCTGAAGTGCGTACTTATCGTAGTACTTTGTTACTGTGTGAACAACTTCGTCGTTATAAATATAGTTAGCTGTAATGCTGCCGATAACTCGAGGCTCGTTACCGCTGTAAATCTTAACTGATGCAATACCGCCGTACATATCTGTTGTAGAGCCTGAAGCAGCCATCTGAATGTCCTTAAGGCCGTTGAAGGAGCCACTGTATGTACCAACAGTGAATACGTTACCGTCAACACTGAAGGCTACTGTGTAGTATTCGTCGCCACTGTCAGCTACTCCGTCGGGGTCAAAGTTTCTCATGAGAACGTCTACCTGAGAAACAAGGTCTGTAATTGTTGCCTTAGCTTCACCTGCAGGGTTGAAGGAATAGGTCATACTTTCAAATTCACTTCTGAAGGGTGTAGCCCAACCTATATGAGCCCAGATGGGACAGATTGTGTCTGTTTCGTCGTTATTAAGACGGAATGCTGTAATAAGCTTGCCGTCATTGTCAACAAGACCGATATCTGTCCATAATGCTGTACCAACCTCGGGGTTGAAGCTGAAGAGCACGTATTCGTCGCCTGCACCATAGCCGGGTGTTGTAACAACGCTGGGTGCTAATTCGTCAAACTCAGCTGCACCTGCTGTAAGGTCACTTACAACACGGATGATGGGCTCGTTTACGGATGCTGCATAAACATCAATATGGCTTACGCCTTCACTGTCTGTGCCACTGATGCCTTCCCATGCTGTGTTAATGTCAAGGTAGCCGTTGCTGCCCTCGGGGATTGTAACAGGAGGGTTAACTGCATCGAAGTCAGAAAGTGTGCCCTTTGCGTATTCAGCTACGAATTCGTCGGAAACCTCAACTCTTGCGCCGAGCTTACCTGTAGTGTACATAAGGCGAGGCGCCTTATCGCCATGAGATGCACCATAAGTACCTGTAAGACCGCTTGTCATTCTGTAGATGAGCATAACCTGACTTGTTTCCTCGAACTTGTCGTATCTGGAAAGGTCAAGGTCAATCGTTACGGGAGCTTCGTTCTGGACAAATCTGCCGCTACCTACAACTGTGAGTGCTGTAAGGTCGATATATTCGCCATAGTCTGCAGGGTCTGCTGCGTAAATATCAAAGGTATATGCATAGCCACTGCCAACACCGTCGCCGGGTGTAAGGGTAAGCTGTGCGCTGTTAATTACGTCGCCATCGGGAACTGTTACATCGAAGAGCATTTCGCCGTAACGAACGTCGCCCCAGGAAGCGGAGAACATAGCATCTGTACCATAGAAGGCTGCGTTTCTGTCGTCTGCTTCGGGGTAAGCAATAACAGCCTTTGTTGCATCGTTATAGGTTTGTGTTGTGGAAGCATAGGTTGCACCATTTAAAAGGCTAAGCTCAACATCAAAGCTGCTGCCGCCTGCAACGAGGGTGTATTCCTTTGCTTCGTAGTAGTAAACTGCTTTTTCTACGTTTACATAAACAGCGGGAGCAATTACTGCGTCGCCTGCAAAGCCTTCAAAAACTACAGTCTTCTTTGTTGTACCGTCTAATGTGTAGTTAACTGTAACCTTTTCAATCTTTCTTGCGTTAACATCAGCTGTGTTTTCACCGGATACCAGAACTACAGAAGCAGCGTCAACAAAATACTTTGTGCCGTCCTCTGCTGTGTAGTAGCCTGCATCAACATGTGCTGTGTCGCCAACATAGCCGTCAACTGTTACTGTGCCTACAAGAGTGCCTTCGCATACATAGTTAAATGTAGCTGTTGCCTTTTCTCTTACGTCGTATGTAAGGTAGGGAGCCTCTGTGAAGGAGGTACCATATACACCAACAAGACCGCCTGTCATCTTATAAACGAGCATTACACCTTCAGATGCGTCGTAACCGTCAAGGTTAAGTGCCACATTAACAGGAGCATCTACTGCCCCGAATGTGCCGCTGCCAACGGGAGTAAGTGTACTGAGGTCAACTGCCTGACCGTAAGAAGATGCGGGCACTGCGTAAATATCAAATGTATTTGCCTGACCTGCCATTATGTCGCCGGGTGTAAGTGTGAGTGTTGCTGATGCAAAGCCTTCGCCGTCTGTTGTTTTAACGTCAAAGAGCATTTCACCATAACGGTCATCACCCCAGGAAGCAGAAAGCATAGCATCTTCCTTACCTGCCAGAGACTCAACTCTGTCGGTAGGATATGCCATTGCTGCGCCTGTTGTAGCGTTATAGGTTAATGTTTCGCTTGCTCTCTTTGTGTTTTCCATAACAGTTACATCAACTGTGTATGTGGGGTCAGCTTCGGCAATAGTTGCCTTAAATTCGGGAGCAGTGTAAACTGCAGCCTCTTTTGCAATTACATGAGCCTTGTATGTTGCATCACTGCCGATTGCAGCATAGAGAGTAGCTGTGTTTACAATTTCTTCATTGTATACATAGTTAACTGTAACCTCTTCAAGCTTTACAGCCTTTACGGGAATTGTATGCTCTGTGTCTGTAACTGTGAAGGAAACTGCATCTGTAGCATACTTAATGCCGTTTTCTGCAGTGTATGTGCCTGCTGCAATGCTTGCTGTCTGACCTGTGTAGCTTGTCTGTGTAACAGAGCCTACGAGCACATCACCACACATGTATTCGAATGTGATTGTGGAGGGCTTTACAGCGTCAGAGTGAACTTTAACATTGGAAACACTGATGTCGCCATCAGCACCGCCACCGTTTGTGATAAGTGTCATGGTGTTGATAGCATCCTGTGCTTTTCTGAAGGTCTTTTCGCCTGTTGTAGCAGAGGTGCCGTCGGGCTTTGTTGCAGTAAGTGTGTAGGTGTCAAGTTCAGCATTCATTGTGATAAGTACGCGGAATGTGTCGCCTGCACTAACGTTTTCGAAAAGCTTAATAGTTTCGCTTGTACCGGAGCCGTCACCACCTGTTGCATTAAGAACATTGTTGTTGGGGCTTAAACCAACTGCACCATCACCAAAGCGGCTGCTGTTGTAACCCATCTGAACGGATACGTTCTTAATCTGGTTTACAGAAAGGTCAAATTCAATTGTAAATTCGTCCTTTATTTCTACGGGGAAGTAAACATTGTTACCACTGCCACCGTTGATGGAGCTACTGTCGGGAAGCGAGAAGCTTTCAGAGAGCACTGTTACCTCTACTGTACCGTTAACAGTCTTGTCGCCAACTGTAGCCGTACCGTTTACTGTATGTGTGCCTGCTGTAAGGCCACTGCAATCGTCCCATTCAACGTTTGTAAGCTCAACCTCGGTGCCGGTGTTTTCTGTAGCACCCTTTACAGTTGTTGCAAGAACGGGACTGTTGCCTTCAATTACAGTAACTGCAGGAATTGTAAAGCTTGCAACGGGGTCAAGTGTGTATGTAACTGTAACTGTGTCTGTGTTACCCACTACCACGTAGTTTTCTGCATTTGTCGCATCCTTGGTGTAGTAGTTTTCGTTATATGTAATAACCTCGGGAATCAGATTTGCATCAGTAAGGTCAATTACACCGCCGATGTAACCCTTTACTACAGCAGAAGCCTGAAGCTCTGTATTGTCAGCACTGTTAACAAACTTAACTGTTGTTTCTGCCACGTTAGCTGTGTCGAGCTCTGCTTCGTAAAGACCAAAATTGGAAAGTGTTGTACCACCGTTCCATGCAGCAATAAAGTTTGCATAGCTATAGCCGTCAGTATTTGTGAAGGCTACAATATTTGTGCCTGTAACAACCTTCTGGCCTGTTTCAACGTCGCCTGCACCTGCACCTAAGAGCATTGCATCGTTATTGCTGGCAAAGGTGTTACCAAGAGAAAATCTCTGCCACATTTTGTTGGTATCTTCTCTGTCCTGTGTGTATACAAAAATGTATGTCTTGCCGCTTTCAATAGCCCAGCTTCTCTGCAATGTAACCACATTGGAGCTACCGCCGTTACCAACAAGGTAAACAGAGCCGTTTTCGGCATTTGTTGTGAAGTTAGCATCTGTAGCTGCGCTTCCGTCAGCTGCGTACCAACCATTTATACCTTCGGCAAAGTTACCGTTGGGAATAAGGTTAGCGCTCTTTATAATGTAAGGAAGGTTATCCCCTGCCACTATACCATCGCCAACGCTGTAGCCATTCCAAGGCTCAACAGCACTCATTTCAATTGTTGTGCTTTCGCTAAGTGTCTGTGCGTCTGCCTTGTAAAGTGTGTTTGTACCGTTACCTGCGCTGTAGTAGTAAGCATCAAAGGCTACACTTTCAGCAGCATCCGGGTTGTAAACTTTTGTAATAGTATTAACTGTTTCGCCGCCTACTGTATATGTAGCTGTTACTTCAACTGTTGCTGCGGGCTCTTCAACCTCGTAAAGACCGAAGTTACCCATTGTTTTGCCGGCAATCCAACGGAAGTTAATCTGTACGTAAGGCTTTGTAGCTGTGTAAACAATTGTGTTTGTACCTGCTACTGTAGCTTCGCCAATCTTTGTGCCGTCGCCTGTTGCAGTAAGGTCATCCTTTTCGGAAACTACAAAGTAGCCTGTTGCTTCGGAAGAGTCAAATGTGAAAAGATATGTCTTACCAACCTCTGTAGCCCAGCCTCTCCAAAGAGAGTTTGCATCGCCTGCGCCTCCGTTATTGGCATTTGTAACAGTGCCGTTAGCAGCATCAGCAACAAAGGCATTACCTGCCGCGCCACCTGCCGCGTTGTACCAGCCTGTTACGCCATAAGCAAAGTTACCGTTAGGCACAAGGTTTGTGCTCTTTATAACATAAGGCTTATCAGCAACTTCAATTGCATCGTTAACACTGTATTCACTCCAGTTGTCAGCAGGTGTCATTGTAATTGTTGTATCGCCTGTAACAACCTGCTCTTCAGCTGTATATATAACATTGCTGCCGTTTGCAGAATATGCCTTCACGGGAGTTGTTGCATTGCCATCATCGTCAAGAGTTAATACTGCACTGTCAAATTCTTCCCCATTTAAAGTCCATTTAACAGTAGCTGTACTACCTGTTTCAACCTCTAAAACGGGCTGATTTGCACTGTCAGTTGCTGCTGTAGCAAAGTTAAGACCTGCCTGAGGCACCTGCAAACGGAAAGAAAGTGTTACAGTATCGCCTGTTGCTTCGTCAATTGCAGCTTTAAGAGCCTCTGTAACGTCAAAAGTCTTCCAGCCTAAGTTGCTGGAGGAAATCTGTTCGTTTGTCCAGTATGCTACGTCATAGGAATAATCGTCGTTAACAGCTGTGTACTGTGTAGCTGTCATGTTACCTACTGTCACAGAAGAAGGTTCGCCTGTTGTTCTGTAAGCTGCCATCTTCATCCATTCAGAGCCAAGGTTGCCGTTAACGCCTGTAACATAAAGTTTCATTGTTGCGCTTACAACATCCTGTGTAGGCATGGGAACAGAAAAGCTGATAAAGCCTATTCTGCTACTGCCAAGGCCTGATTTGTTGGAGCCTACTGTTGTGCCCACAATTCTGGGGGCACCTTCATTGTTACCATCAGCTGTCAGGCTACCGCCGCCAACACCGACAAAAGCACCGGTGCCGCTTGCGCTGCCCGAATGACCTACACTTGTTGCGTTATAGGTCGCTGTTGCCGCACCTGCTGTTATACTGAAGGCAGGTACAACACTAAGTACCATTGCCAGTGAAACAACAAATGCCAAAATTCTTTTGAGTTTCATGTGTTTTTCCTCCCTAAAAAAATTTTTATATATAAAGTGCTTTTTTTGCTGTATCATCCGCAGCTTTTTGCACATTTTTTTCCTTATTTACGCTATTGAATCTTTTCAGAATAACACCTTCGCCATTGTACTGAAATTTTACTAAATTTTTGTTAAAATGTCAACACAAAATGTTGTTTTATCACCCGTTTTTACTGCCATAATTTGTATTTTGGTTTTTTTAACAATTTTGTAATTATTGTCCTTCCTTTTTTTGTGCAATTTTACAATATGCAAAAAAGGGTGGGATAAAAGCCCCACCCTTTTTTAAGTCATTTTATTATGTTTTTTGTCACTTTGCGCCCTGCAGTTTTTCATCAATTGCGCTTGCAGCCGTTTTGCCTGCGCCCATTGCCAAAATTACCGTTGCAGCACCTGTTACCGCATCGCCGCCTGCGTAAACCGCATTACGGCTTGTGAGCCCATCCTCGTTTACAATAATGCCACCGCGTGAGTTTACCATTAAGCCTTCTGTTGTGGACTTAATGAGAGGGTTGGGGCTTGTGCCTATGCTCATAATAACAGCGTCACATTCTACTGTGCACATTGCGCCTTCCTTAGGCACGGGCTTTCTTCTGCCCTTTTCGTCGGGTTCGCCCAATTCCATTTCCTGGCAGTACATGCCCTTTACCCAGCCTTGCTCATCGCCAAGGATTTCAACAGGGTTTGTGAGCATTTTAAAGTTGATGCCCTCTTCTGCCGCGTGCTCAACCTCTTCACGCCTTGCAGGAAGCTCTGCCTCTGTTCGTCTGTAAACAATGGTAACGTCGCTGCCTAAGCGCTTGGCACAGCGAGCTGCGTCCATGGCAACGTTACCGCCACCTACAACGCATACCTTCTTTGCTCGGTAAACAGGTGTTGCGCTGTCTTCCTTATATGCCTTCATGAGGTTAATTCTTGTTAAAAACTCGTTAGCGGAGAAAACGCCGTTCAGGTTTTCTCCGGGAATGTTCATAAACCTGGGAAGACCTGCACCGCTGCCTATAAACACAGCCTCGAAGCCGTACTCTGCCATGAGCTCGTCAATTGATAAAACCTTGCCTATTACCATGTTTGTTTCAATTTTAACGCCAAGAGCCTTTAAGGTTTCAATTTCCTTCTGAACAATGCTCTTGGGTAAACGGAACTCGGGAATGCCGTAAACCAATACACCGCCTGCCACGTGAAGAGCTTCAAAAACGGTTACCTCGTAGCCCTTCTTTGCTAAATCCCCTGCGCAGGTTAAGCCCGAGGGACCGCTACCGATGATTGCTACCTTGTGTCCGTTACTTTCGGGTTTATTAATAACAACGTTTTCCTGTGCATTGTGCCAGTCGGCAACAAAGCGTTCAAGGCGACCGATTGCAACCGCTTCGCCCTTAATGCCACGTACACATTTACTTTCGCACTGCACCTCCTGAGGGCACACTCTGCCGCAAACTGCAGGAAGTGAGCTTGACTTTGCTATAACCTCGTAAGCTGCTGCAAAGTCGCCCTTTGCAACATGTGCAATAAATTCGGGAATGTTAATTTTAACAGGACAGCCCTCAACGCAGGGCTTATTTTTACAGTTAAGGCAGCGCTGTGCCTCGTCTATTGCCATTTCCTCTGTATAGCCAAGTGCAACCTCAAGAAAGTTTTTGTTTCTTACGTTTGCGTCCTGACTGGGCATGGGGTTTTTTGTTAATCTCATGTTAGGCATTATTCCTTAACCTCCTTTTTAAAAAGGTTACAGGTTTTTTCCCTTTCGCCCTTTTCAAATTCCTTATATGTACCGCTGCGCTTGATTGCTTCGTCAAAGTCAACTAAGTGGCCGTCAAATTCGGGGCCGTCAACGCAGGCAAATTTCACTTCACCGCCAACTGTAAGGCGGCAGCCGCCGCACATGCCTGTGCCGTCTACCATAACAGGGTTCATGCTTACAATTGTTTTAACATTATATTCCTTTGTAAGAAGGCATACAAACTTCATCATCATAAGTGGGCCGATGCAGATAACCTCGTCGTAATTATTGCCATCTTCAATAAGCTTACGGAGTGCATCGGTAACAAGGCCCTTTTCGCCCCAGGAGCCGTCGTCGCTCATTTTAACGCACTTACTGCTTACTGCATCAAAGTCATCTTCAAGTATTACAAGGTCTTTATTTCTGAAGCCTATAACAGAGTGCACCTCACAGCCCTTTTCACTAAGACCTTTTGCAACAGGGTATGCAATTGCACAGCCTACGCCGCCGCCCACAACGCAAACCTTCTTTTTGTTTTCAATGTCGGTTGCTTTGCCTAAAGGACCTACAAAGTCTGTAATATAGTCGCCCTCTTCTTTATTGTTAAGCTTTTCTGTAGATGCGCCCACCACCTGGAAAATGATGGTAACCGTGCCTTCTTCACGGTTGTAGTCAGCCACGGTAAGGGGCACTCTTTCGCCCTCGGCATCCACTCTTAAAATAATGAACTGCCCCGGCTGAGCCTTTGCAGCCACAAAGGGTGCTTCAATTTCCATTTTTGTAACGGTGGGGTTAAGCACTTCCTTTTTTACTATTTTATACATACAAAACGCCTCCGAATATAAAAAATCGATTAATATAATCAAAAATTATAGCACCCGTTAGCTTTTTTGTCAATGAAAAAGGCGTATTTTTCATCATTTACCTATTGTTTTTCAACAAAAAAGCATATACAATTAAACTAACCCACAGGAGGTGTATTTTATGAAAATTTTCGACGAAAAACAAGTCGTTTCAATTATAATGGACCATGGCTACGAAAACGAAGGTAGCTACAGGCGCATTCTGCGTGCCGTTAACGATTTAAGGCAGGATATTGCCCTTGTATCGGGCGCAATTGATTATAAAGAAATTCAGCAGCTTTTTGTTGACAGCCCCTCTCTTTTAAAGGCGAGGCTTGAAAATACAGAGGGTGCCCCTGCCCTTTTATATGAGGGATGTGGCATTATAGTCGGCACAATAGAAGAAAGCAAGCTTATAAAAGATTTCATTGCCGAAGGTAAGCTTAATGAAGCAGAAAAAATAAGAGGCAAATGGGAGTGCTATGTTATAAAGGAAATTGACAACTGCCTTATTATTGCAGGCAGCGATGTTCGCGGTGCAATTTACGGCATTTATCACCTTTCCGAGGAATTGGGCGTTTCACCCTGGTACTGGTTCAGCGATGTGGCTGTTAATGTAAAAAATGAAATTGCGGTTGATTATTCCACTCCGTACATATCAAAGGAGCCAAGCGTTAAATACCGAGGCATATTCATAAACGACGAGGAAAGGCTTATCGACTGGGCAAAATTAAAGTTTCCCACAGAAAATGGCTCACCGGATGTTAATTTGTACCGCAGAGTTTTTGAGCTTTTGCTAAGGTTAAAGGCAAACACCCTCTGGCCCGCAATGCACCCGGGCACAGCCGCCTTTAACGGTGCAAAGGACGAATGCGGCATTCCCGTAAATGCCCGTGAAGCAGCACATTACGGCATAGTAATGGCATCGTCACACTGCGAAATGATGCTTCGCTGCAATGTGTCCGAATGGGAGGAATTCTGCCAGAGCCACTACGAGGAATACACCTGGCAGGACAACTGCGCCTTTGACTACACACTTAATAAGGAAGCCATTTTAGGCTACTGGAAGGAACGCCTTGAAACCAATAAAGAATTCGAGAGCATACTTGCATTAGGCATACGAGGCATTCACGACGGCAATGCCGAAACTAAAAACCTTGCAATTTATAATAACAGCCTTGTTACCATGATGGCAGACGTTATTAAGGAGCAGCGAAAGCTTATAGAAGAGGTTTACGGAGCCCCCGATGCCGCGGCACAGGTTTTCATACCCTACAAGGGCATGGCAGACATTTATAATAATGGTCTTAAAGACTACATCCCTGACGACGTTATGCTTATGTGGGCAGAGGACAACTACGGCAACCTACGCCAGACACCCACAAAAAAGGAAGCTATGAGAAAAGGCGGCTGCGGTGTTTATTATCATTCCTCCTACTGGAGCTGGTTTAGCCCCAAAAGCTATTTGTGGCTTAATTCCACCCAGCTTTTTTACATGGCTCATCAGATGAAAAGAGCCTACCAATGCAAAGCAAGTGCCTACTGGATTTTAAATGTGGGCGACATTAAGCCCGGCGACATTGTAACAGAGCTGTTCTTAAAAATGGCATGGGACATAACTGCAGGCGACGATGTAAAAGCGTACCTTATTGCCCACGCAATGCGTGATTTCCACACAGACAAAGAAACCGCCGAAAAAATTGCAGCTCTTGCAACAGAATTTTACCATTTGTGCGGCATTAAAAAGGCAGAATTTTTTGGTCACGAAAACCCCTCCGACGTAAATAACCCCTTCTTTTCAAAGGAGATGCTTTTCCCCTTTAATAACTCTGAGGGCACATGGCTTGTAGAGAAAACAAACCGCATGGCACAGGATGCTACGGCAATTTTCTCTTCCCTTGCCCACTCTGACCGCGATGCCTTCTACGAACAGCTTTACTATCACATTCTTTCCTACCGTGATGTAAGCGAGGAATATGTTTACCTTTGGAAAAACAACCGTGCAGCAAAAGAGGGCGATTTGAAATATGCCTACTATTATAAGGAGCTTTCACAAAGGGCGAAGGAGCGCATAATACATGAGCAGGAAAAATACTGGGCGTGCAATAATAATAAGTGGACCCGTGTTATTAACTACGACCACCCTGCTTCCTACTTCAACATGAACGAAGGTGTGCTTTTAGTTCACGACGATAAATATTTACTCCCCGATAACTGCCTTGCCGAAATAGCCGACGAGGCATTTCCCGAAGGCTTAATTGCACTTGATGCAACAGCCTTTAGCGAAAACATAAAGGGCGCAGATAACAGCTACTGGGCAATAGAAAAGGACGCAGGCAGAATTGCCCATGCAATGACTTCGCTCCCCTTTAACACAGACAAAGCAACGGATATATTAAATTCTGCACGGCTTTGCTACAAAATTAATTTTGAAAAGAGCGGCACCTTCAAAGGCAAGCTTTACCGCATACCTACCCTTAACGAAGGGCAGAACGACGACGGAAGCGAAAAAAGCTGCCATATAGCCATAGGCATTGATAATGAAGCCCCCATCATTTTAAAGGGCAACCGCTCCGTTGAAGGCACATGGAAGAGTAACATTATGCACATGATTGAGGCTATGGATTTTGAAATTGAAGTTTCTTCTCCGGGCGTGCACAGTTTATATGTTTACCGTGTTGATTCGGGCATATTATTCGACAAAATTGTTATAAACACCTCGGATAAACTAATGCCGCCTTCACTTTTCGGCTTTCCGATAGAATAGCAAAAAAGCACCAAAAGGTGCTTTTTTGTTAGTCTAAATTGAAGTATTCTTTTGCGTTGAAGTAACAAACATCTTTAATGATTTTTTCAAGTGCTTCTTCATCATTGGGATATTCGCCATCCTCCACCCATGTGCCCAAAAGGTTACAGAATATGCGGCGGAAATAGTCGTGGCGTGTGTAGGAAACAAAGCTTCGCGAGTCTGTCAGCATGCCAATAAAGTTACCAAGCACACCGCCTGCCGCCAACGCCTTAAGGTGCTTTTCCATGCCCTCCTTATGGTCGTTGAACCACCATGCGGCGCCATGCTGAACATAGCCCTTACCTCTTCCTTGAAAACAGCCTATAATTGTATCGATTGCATCGTTTTCCGCAGGGTCTAAGCTGTAAACGATAGTTTTGGGTAATACACCTTTTGAATTAAATGCATCAAGAAGCATGGCAAGGCTTTTGCTTGGTGAGCAGGGGTTAATGCAGTCAATGCCTGTATCGGCACCGATAGCTTTAAAAAGATTGCTGTTCACATTGCGACTGCAGCCATAGTGAAGCTGCATAACCCAGTCTCTTTTTGTGTATTCCTCTGCCATAAATAAAAGCATTGCACTTTTATACTTTAAAGCAGCCTCTTTCTCTACCCTTTTGCCCATTAAGGCTCTTTTGAAAATGTGCTCTGCCTCAGCCTCGTCACAGGGTGAATAAAAAGCGTAGTCAAGCCCATGGTCAGCTGTTACCGTGCCCAAAGAAGAAAAGTATTCCATTCTTATTTTTATTGCCTTTTTCAAGTCGTCAAGGGTTTTAATATCCACCCCTGCTGCCTTTGAGAGCTCGGCAATATATGCACCAAAGCCCTCCTTTTCACAGTTAAGAATTCTATCGGGTCTCCAGGAGGGAAAAACCTTTGTTTTAAAGCTTTCGTCCTCATGTAGCATTTTGTGCCATTTTAAATCGTCAACGGGGTCGTCTGTTGTGCAGATGTGTGTTACCTTTGACTTTTCAATGAGCTTTCGTGCACTTATCTTTTCATTTTCAAAATAGGGCTTGCAGTGCTCAATTACCTCTTCATAGTTTGAGCCCTTTAAAATGCCCTCATAGTCAAAATAGGTTTTTAATTCCATGTGACTCCAATGGTAAAGAGGGTTGCCTATTGCCTTTTCCAGAACACTTGCCCAAAGGCGAAGCTTTTCGTTGTCGTCACCATCGCCTGTTACAAATTTCTCTTCTGCACCGTCGGCACGCATAAGGCGCCACTTATAGTGGTCACCCGAAAGCCACAGCTCGGCAAGGCTTTTAAAGGTTTTGTCTGTAGCAATGTCCTCAGGGCTAAGGTGACAGTGATAGTCAATTATGGGCAACTCTTTTGCATAGGTATGGTAAAGCCTTTTCGATGTTTCGTTTTTAAGGCAAAAATCCTCGTCAAGAAATTTTTTCATCTTTATTCCTCCACGTAAGCATGAAGTGTTTTTCTTAAGGTGTTTTCTTTCATTTCTTTATAAATGGAAAGTATTTTATCGCCCAAGCCCACGGTGTATAAATCAACACCGAAAATGTCGCTTCGCTTTAAGAGCTCGGCTTTTTCCATTTTTGTTATTTCAGAAAGCATGGGGTCGGGGCTTAAGGTGAATTCTTCCCCATTATCGTCTTTTCCGTCAAGATACATGAGCCATGCGGCAATTGCAAAGGGAATGTATTTCAAGCTATTTGCACTATCACCGTATGCCTTTATTGTTTCACCAAAGCGGATTGCCACCTTCTGTGAGGTGTCCGTTGCAATTCGCTGAGGTGTGTCGGGCAGATTAGGGTTAGGAAGGCGCTTTGTTAAAACGTCGTTCACGAAGCTGTCAGAATCCATTACGGTGGGTTTTTCCACAACAGTAAGAGCTTCCTTTGCAATGCCCTTTATGAGCTTAACAAGGTCACTATTTTTCATTTCGTCGGATATTTTATTGTAGCCTAAAACGCAGCCCGAAACCGCAAGGGCTGTGTGCAAGGGGTTAAGCGCTGCCGTAACCTTAAGCCTTTCAGCCTTTTTAACCTCCTCACGGGTTGTAAAAATAACACCGCATTTTTCAATTGGCGGATGCCCCTTGGGGAACTTATCTTCAATTACAAGGTATTCGCACTCCTCCCCGTTTACAAAGGGGGCAATGTAGGTGTTCTTGCCTGTAACAATTGGCTCCATGTTACAAAAGCCTTCCTCAGTGAGCATTTTTAAAACCTCCTCCGAGGGGCGTGGGGTTATTTTGTCAATCATAGTCTGAGGGAATGCGGTTTTATCAACGTATTTAATAAAGCCTTCATCTCCATAGGCTTTTGCATAGGCGCTTACTGCACTCTTTAACTTTTCGCCGTTATCGGAGCAGTTGTCCATGCTTACAAAGGCAATGGAATCTTTCCCTGCCTTGTATCTTTCGTATAAAAGGCTTGTTACCTTGCCCATGTAGCTATCGGGGTTTTCGGTTACTGTGTAGCCCTTTTCGGTTATTGTAAAGCTTACCATTTTAAGGCTTGGGGAAGAAAAAACCTCCCTTAACCTTTCCCATTCATTGAAGGTAAGGCTTTCGGCAACAGAGGCAACCGCCTCCGTTTTAACACTGCCGTCGCCCATAAAGGTAACAACAACTGTAATATCATCTGTGGGCCTACTGACCTTTGTTACAATTTCCTCGTCGAAGCCTTCAACGGCAATAATGCCCTTGTCGGTAGCACCCTCATTCAAAAGCTCCTGACAAAGCCTTGCAGGAAAGGCACGGAAAATGTTCCCGTAGCCAAAGTGCACCCACTCGGGGGCTTTTTTTGTTTTTTCAATCATTTTGTCGCGGTCATAGTTCCATTTAAGGCAATTCATTTTTTATTCTCCTTTTCAATGGCTTCCCAAAGGCCCTGAAGATAGCAGGCACCCAGCGCTCTGTCGTAAAGGCCGTAGCCGGGCATTGCAACCTCGCCCCATATCATTCTGCCGTGGTCGGGACGGATGGGACCTGTAAAGCCGATGTCGTAAAGGGCTTTCATAATTTCGTACATGTCGAAGCTGCCGTCAGAGGATAAATGGCATGCTTCTTCAAAATCGTCGGGGGAATTGAACTTAAGGTTTCTTACATGGGCAAAATGAATTCTGCCTTTAAAGGCACGTATCATGCCGGGAAGGTCGTTTTCCAAATTTGTGCCGTAGCTGCCTGAGCAGAAGGTTATGCCGTTATGCACATCGTCAACAGCCTTAAGCATGCGTTCAATGTTTTTCTGGTTTATTATAATTCTCGGCAGCCCGAACACGCTCCATGCAGGATCGTCGGGGTGGATTGCCATTTTAATGTCGTACTTGTTGCAAACAGGCATAATGCGTTTTAAAAAGTAGCAAAGGTTTTCAAAAAGCTTTTCCTCGTCAATGTCCTTATATAGCTGGAAGAGCTCCTTAATTTTTTCCATTCGCTCAGGCTCCCAGCCGGGCATAACTGTGCCGTTGGAGTTATTTTTAATGGAATCGAACATTTCCTCGGGCTTTATGGCTTCAACATCCTTTTTGTTGTAGGCTAAAACGGTTGAGCCGTCGGGGCGCTTTCTTGCAAGCTCGCTTCTTGTCCAGTCGAAAACGGGCATAAAGTTATAGCACACAAGGTGAATGTCTTCCTTGCCTAAGTTTTCCAAGGTTTCAATGTAGTTATCTATGTAAAAATCGCGCTCAGCTGTGCCTGCCTTTATGGCATCGTGTACGTTAACGCTTTCAATGCCCGAAATGTGGCCGCCTGCGTCGCTTACTTCCTTCTTAAGGCTTCTTATAGCCTCACGGGTCCACACCTGACCGGGGGTTGTGTCGTAAAGGGTTGTTATAACACCCTTCACGCCGGGTATCTGAAAAATGTGTTCAAGCTTTACTGTGTCAAAATTTTTGCCGTAGTATCTGAGGGTCATTTCCATTTTAATCACTCCTTTAAGTTAATTTTACATCTTTATACAATATTGTCAATTAAAAAAACGTGACACCCATAAAAATGAGTATCACGTTTTTCAAATATTATTCTCCGTAAACAATGAGCGTTGTAACACCGTCACCTGTCATGTAAACGCTCTGGTCGCCACCGGGTACATCTGTGCCGAAATTAACCATCCACATATCTTCAATACTGTCACGGAATACTGTTGTGCGGGTATATTCAACAGTGCATTCGTTTTTTGCTCTTGCAATTGCGTCAAGGCTGTTTGTAATGGGGCTCGGTTCGGTATTCACAAAGCCTTCTGTTACAACGCCCGCTTCGCCTTCTTTGTACACGCTTTTATCGTACATGTATGAAAAGTTTTGTGCTGTTTCTTCGGCTTTTTCCTCGGTTTCCTCTTCTGTAGCAGTTTCAGTTGCTTCCTCACCTGTAGCCTCTGTTACCATTTCATTTATGGTTTCCTCTTCGTTAGCCTCTTCAGTAGCAATTTCTGTTACTTCTTCATTGGAGCCTGTGCCCGGTCTTGTCATTTTGAAGGTAATCATAGCTTCCTCAGTTGTGCCCTCGTACACGCTATCAGCCTCGCCGTCTGCGCCCAAGGTCATAATGCCGCGTTCAACCTGAGGCGTGTCGCCCTCCGTATCGCCCGGTTGTTCCCTGCCTGAATCGGGAGGTGAAACCTTTGGCTTTGTGGTTTTTGTTTTGGTGTTAACGGGTGTGTTTGTTGTAACCTTCTTTTCTGCTGTAGTGTCCACCGTTTTTTCAACCTTTTCTTCAACCGAAGCTTCGTCTTCAAGGTTATCTTCAACTAAATCTGCCTCGGTTGCAATGAAGGTGTTTACAACAGTTTCCTTTTCTGTGGGGTTTTCCTCGGCGGGTTTGCCGATGGTTTCGCTGCGGTTAGTAAAAACAGTGGGGTTTAAAAGCACTGCCCCTAAAACCATTACAGCAGCCACCGCTGTGCCTATGAACGAATATTTAACTACAGGGCTTTTTTTCTTCACAGGCTGGGCTGCCTGTAAGAACGCCCTGTCAAGAACACTTCTGTCGCCCTTAATAGTGTCGTTCGCTTGTTTGTATACTTCTCTAAACATAATCGTATTCTCCTTTGAGCTTTGCCGCAAGCATCTCCCTGCCGCGCTTAAGCTGACTCTTTACCGTGGATTCGTTCAAGCCAAGGTAGGCAGCTATTTTTGCAACGGGAAGATCCTCGTAATAGAACAAGTGAATAACGGTTCGGTATTTTTGCGGAAGTTCCATAACAGCATAATACACGTCGCTCTTTTCTTTAGTATCAAACACCATGTTTTCGTCAAGTGCCTCGGTCTTTTTAAACCAGCTGGACGTAAAGTAGCTGTTCGATGCATTTATTGCAACACGTATGAGCCATGCCTTAACATGCTCTTCTGTTTCGAACTCTTTTTCGCATTTTATGTATTTATAAAAAACTTCCTGCACTATATCGTCAGTTGCATCTTTGTTCTTTGCACGACAAAGAACAAGACGGTAAATACTGTCAAAATATTTCTCGCAGACAGCTTTCTTGTCTGTCAATACCAACACGTTTTTCACCTCCTCCACCTCTAATACAATTAAGACACCCAAAAAGTTGCATTAATTTTAAAAAATTTTTATTTTTTTCAATTTTCTTCAGGCATTGGCAATATATGTGTGTTTTCAAGCACGCCGAATGTTACATCTTCTGTGGGCTCAACAATAACTTCTTTTCTTTCAAAGCTTTGGTTAAAACCGAACTTTGCAATTATAAGAAGCAGTAAAATTATAAAAAGGGCAATTATTGTTCCTTTGTATTTCATGTTATCACCTCGGCTATATTTTAACAAAAAATATTTATCTTTTCAACAAATGTAACCGTATTGTAATCAATAAGACATTATGCTATAATACACTTACTAAAACCCACGAAAGGACACATCATGACCTATTACGATAAAAACGCATTAAAGCTTTCACATGAATACATAAAGGCAAATTTAAAAAAGGGCGATATTGCCGTTGACGGTACCATGGGCAGAGGCAGAGACACTCTTCTTCTCTCTCAGCTTGTGGGCAGCAGCGGTAAGGTCTTTGCCTTCGACATACAAAAAGAAGCTCTTTCTTCAACACAGGTGCTTTTAGAGGAAAACGCAATTACAAACGCACAGCTTATTCTTGACAGCCATCACAACTTAAAAAATTATGTTGAAGATGCAAAGTGTGTTGTTTTTAACTTTGGTTTTCTGCCCGGCGGTGACCACACAATTTTCTCCCATTCCGACACAAGCATAAAAGCAATTGAAGCTGCCCTTGACATTATCCCCTCCGACGGCTTTGTGTCAATCTGCTCCTACTATGGCGGCGACACAGGCTTTGAGGAAAGAGACAACCTGCTCGCTTTTCTCGAAAAGCTTGACAGTAAAAAATACACTGTTATGCTTCATTCATTTTATAACCGCCCCAATTGCCCGCCACTTTTTATAGTAATTGAAAAGAATCATTAAAATATACAAGAACAAAGTGTCTCCGACACTCTCTGACGATAGTTGCAATTAAAGTAAACAGAGGAGAAAACACTTTGTAATGCCATGTGCGTTTTCCGAGTCTTGCGAGGAAATTCTCGCACGGCAATAATATAAAATTTATTTTTGCCTTATAGGAAATGCGCAATTTCCTATAAGGCAAAAAAGCAGCCTTATTGGCTGCTTTTGTTTATATTATAATATGTCGCCTGAATTAGAATCCTGCTTTGCGTTAGCTTTTGCTTTATAACCAAAATAGAGAAGAATTAATCCGATAATTCCGATTAAGAAATAGCCGATAACATACCCAACTCCGTAGCCGCCTGCGGGATGCTCCGGAATAATTGAGCCTTCGTTAATAGCATTACCTATCATTCCGATAAGCTGAAAGGCAACCATAATGTAGCCTACCACAATTCTTGCTTTTCCGTTCTTTTTCATTTTAATACTCTCCTTTTGTTTTTTCGTTATTTTATAACATTATTTTACTGTTGTCAACAAAGGCTGTGTCCACATTTTGCAGCTTTATTTTTTTAACCCTTCTACACATTTTTCCAAACATTTCATTGGATAAAATTCCTCTAACTTCAAACAATAGCATTGTAAAATGAATTTAAAGGAGTTTTATATATGAAAGCAACAGGTATTGTTCGTCGCATTGACGACTTGGGCAGAGTTGTAATCCCTAAAGAAATAAGAAGGGTTTTACGCATTAAAGAGGGCGCACCCTTAGAAATTTTTACAAAGCAGGACGGGGAAATAATATTCAAGAAATACTCCCCCATCGGTGAGCTTGGCGACTTTGCCTACGACTATGTTGACACACTTTCCAAAACAAGCGGCGCTGCTGCAATAATTACCGATACCGACAACGTAATTGCCGTATCTGGTGCGCCTAAAAAGGAGCTTGCGGAAAAGCGCATAAGCCTCGAATTGGAAAAGCTCATTGAAGAAAAAACCTCGTTTATTGTAAAAACAGATGAGGACGGCATTCCCGTAATTGAAGGCATGGACAAATACAAGGCAGGTGTTGTTCACCCCATCATTTCCGAGGGCGACACCATAGGCAGTGTTATTTTACTGAACGAAAACGGTACCATGGGCGAGGTTGAAAACAAGCTTGCTCAGTCTGCCGCAGGCTTTCTGGGAAAGCATATGGAAAGTTAAAAGGTGTAGCACTGCTACACCTTTTTTATTACATAGGAAATTGCGCGCAGAATGTGCGCATATTTGCTTGTAAAATAAAAGCTTACCTCTTCGTCCCCCAAGATTGGGGGAATCGAGCATGAGCGCATTCGGTGGATGATTGAGCGAATGCGCAGAGCTGTGCCGCGGTCTGTCATCAACGAGCGGATTAGCGAAGTTGATACAGGGCACCGCAAACGGAAGAGGGGGTTGAAGCATTGAAAATGCTTTTTTATTATAACTGTATAACTTCAATGTCGTAGGGCGCAAGCTTTACGCAGTGCTTGCCAAAGTCGGTTTCAACAGTTGCTGTCTGCTCATTTTCAGAGTTATTGATAACAACCAGCTTTTTGTCGTTAGGGTAATACGCACATTCTGTATGTACGTTATCTGTAACATATTTTCCGTCGTTATCAGTAAGGGAGAGAATAAGCTTTAAAAGCTTGCCTGCATTTTCTTCATCGTGGCGATAGCCGCCCATGTAAATGCCCATGCCCTTTCCGAAGGGATGTGTTGTAAGTGTGGGCACCTCGCCCTCTGCCTTTAAAACAACTGTGTCGGCATCGGTTACGTAGGCTGCACTGTTACAAAGCACCTCAAGGTCATTGCCCTTTACATCGTTTGTCCATCTGCCATGGCATATTCTTTCGCCACGGTCAAGGTCAACACCTAAAATGTGAGAAAGACGAAGTGTCTGGTCAAAGCCTTCTGTTGCACCGGGCTCGTTAACACCAATCACACAGCCGCCCTCATGTGCCCATTGTGTAATTTTTTCAAAAACAGAGCTGTCCTTCCATTCATAGCCGCCTGACCATGCACTATCCTGCACGCCTGCGTTAATAAGCACGTCGAAGTTATCAAGCTTGCCACCTTTAACATCGTTAAAGTCAATAAACTCAACCTCGAAGGGCATGCCTGAAAGGCTTTCTATAATGTTAATTAAATCAACGTCGGGGTGCTCATGCAAATGACCTGAGCAGGTCCAGCTGCGAAGACTACCCCAGAAGGTTAAAACAGCAATCCTGGGCTTTAACACCAACGGGCCGCCATTTGCGTGAAATTCCTTAATCATTCTGAATTCGTCGCTGAGCTTTTCCATATAATCGTTAAATTCCGGGAAAGGAAGTGTAAGTGACAAATAGCCGCCAAGACCTATGCGGTCAATGTTTGCCCGAAGGAGTGCTCTGCGCACATTTCTCCAGTAAATTTTTGCGTCGCGTGTGGGGTTGCCGCCCTCCTTAAAGGTGGGTAAACCGCCTAAGCCCACGGGGAACAAATAGGGATGAAGTCTTATTTCGTGTGTTTTAACGCCCTTTGCGCCTGAGCAAAGCCTTACCTCGAAGCCTGAGAAAACGCACTTAATTAATCCGTCGAACTCAAATTCGGGGAACCTTTCGCCCCAGGGCTCAACGCCTACCCAGCTGTCGTCGTAGAAAACGTATGCCTTTTTGCCATATTCGTGTACAATGTCAACAAGCTCCTTGCCTGCCTTGATAACAAAATCGTTAACAAATTCCATCCAGTCAAGCTTTCTTTGGTCGCATACACAGTGTGTGGCATGCATTTTACCCTTGTTTACAAAGTCCTCGCTTGTTAAGCTGTAGCCGTATTTTTCACTGAACATGTCAAGTGCACAGGGGCTTACGGTAAAGTCGTAGCTTGCCCAGTCGGTGAAAAGGTTTCTGTGGCGCTCATTACTGCCCCATATCCACACAAAGTTATAGAACATGGAGGTAAAGCGCACAACCGTTGTCATGGGGTGGCTTTCGCACCAGGAGCGCATCCATGTTTTCATGTAGTCCATTGTTTCGGGATAAATGGGGTCAATCTGCATTAAATGCTCCTTGTCCCAGTTGTTTGTGGTGTGGTTGTACATGGAAATTTCTTCCCATATTCTATAAGCAAGGAAGTTTACAGTGTACTTATGCCAGGGTTTTGTTTTAATTGTAACACTGCCGTTTTCATAGCTCCAGTCTTTAACCTCGCAATTTTCCGT
>JAFQLL010000086.1 GCA_017414645.1 Clostridia bacterium
AAAAAATAAATTTTATATTATTGCCGTGCGAGAATTTCCTCGCAAGACTCGGAAAAGCTACAAAGGCATTACAAAGTGTTTTCTCCTCTGTTTACTTTAATTGCAACTATCGTCAGAGAGTGTCGGAGACACTTTGTTCTGCAATTTATCAGTCGTTATCGCAATCGGCAATGCAACGGATAAGACATGCAGAAGACGTTATAAGCAGCGTGAAAAACAGGAAAAGCAAGCCGGTTATAATTGCACCTATGGTGCTTGCGGCGGCTATATCGATAACCAAAAGAATTACCGAAACTAAAAGTGTGCCAAGAATGCCCGTTAAAAGCAACAACAGAGCATTACATATGCAACGAAGCGAGCGTGCACCCGATAAAACAGTAAGCACAAGAAGTGTGCCAAGACTTACCGCTCCAATTGCAAACAGCGCCCACAGGAAGGGGACAGCTACTGTAAGAATTCCGGAAGATGTCAAAAAGCCTGCAATTATGCCTATAACAATGCTTGCCAATACGGCTATACCCATGCAGTTTTGTCTGCAACTACAGTTATTCATAAAATCACCTCCTGTAAAAGCATATGATTAAGAAGGGTAAATTGTTAATTTGAAACCGTAAATTTAATGGCGCTTCTACAAAATGTGGTGGCATATTTTGTGGTTGTAAACATTATCTTGACAAAACATATAAAATAAAGTAAAATATTTGTGTACAGATTGTGTACAAAAATAAAATATTTTATGAGGTGGTAAAATGGATAAGTTCTTTAAGCTCAAAGAACGCGGAACAGATGTAAAAACCGAAGTCATCGCCGGTATTACAACTTTCCTTGCAATGGCGTACATTTTAGCTGTTAATCCCAACTACTTTGGCGCTCTTGACGGTGTGTCCACAGCGGCAATTTTCTCCGCTACGGCAATTTCTGCTGCTATCGCAACATTGTGTATGGCATTTTTAGCTAACTATCCTGTTGCACTTGCTTCAGGTATGGGCCTTAATGCTTTCTTTGTTTACACAGTTTGCATTGGTATGGGCTGCAGCTATGAAGTAGCTCTTACAGCTGTATTGGTTGAAGGTATTATCTTCATTCTGCTTTCTCTTTGCAATTTCAGAGAAGCTCTCGTAAACCAGATTCCCGCAAACCTTAAGTTCGGTATCACTGCAGGTATCGGTTTGTTCATTACAATTATTGCACTTATCAACTCCGGTATCGTTGTTAACAACGATGCAACACTTGTTGGTATCGGTACATTCAGCTCACCTCAGTTTGTGCTTGCACTTGTAGGTCTTATGATTATTGCAGTGCTTCACCACTTTAAGGTGCCCGGCAGCATTCTTATCGGTATCCTTGCAACATGGGTTCTCGGTATGATTGCTGAGCTTACAGGCTGGTATGTTGTTGACGTTGAAGCAGGTGTTTACTCTGTAATTCCTTCCTTCTCCTTCAACGCATTCGAAGCTCCCAACATGTTCAAGTTCGATTTCGGTTATGTAGCGAAGAACCTTTCTTCCTTTGCTGTAATCGTGTTCACATTCCTTTTCACAGATATCTTCGATACAGTGGGTACACTTATCGGTGTTGCCGAAAAGGGTGACCTTCTTAACGAAAAGGGTGAGCTTCCTCAGGCTAAGGGTGCTCTTCTTGCCGATGCTATCGGTACAGTAGCAGGTGCTTGCCTTGGTACAAGCACAGTTACAAGCTACGTTGAATCCTCCGCAGGTGTTTCTGCAGGTGGCAGAACAGGTCTCGCAAGCGTTGTTACAGCAGTGCTCTTCATCCTTTCCTTGGTATTTGCACCTATCTTCCTTGCAATTCCTTCCTTCGCAACAACACCCGCAATGGTATTTGTTGGTCTTCTCATGTTCAGCGCAGTTAAGAACATTGACTTTGAAAACGACATGGCTGATTCTATCGGTGCTTTCATGGCAATCGCTTTCATGCCCCTTACATATTCCATCTCCAATGGTATCATGTTTGGTATGCTCAGCTGGGTTATCGTTAAGATCTTCACAGGTAAGGTTAAGGACGTTAAGCCTATCATGTGGATTTCTACAGCACTCTTTGCTGTTTACTTTGTATTGAAGTTCTTAGGCATTATGGCATAAATAACAAAACAAAATTAAAGGGCTCGCAATGCGAGCCCTTTTTGTGTAGGGCTGATTGAGTTTAGATGCAGAATTGGCAAACCGAACCCGAAGGCGTACGTGTGTACGTTGAGAGGTGAGGTTTGTCGATAGTTCAAAGGCAGAACAAAGTGTCTCCGACACTCCTTGACAACAGTTGCAAATAATATAAACAGAGGAGAAAACACTTTGTAATGCCATATGCGTTTTTCGAGCCTCGCGAGAAAATTCTCGCATGGCAATAAAATCAAATTTATTTTTTAC